>JAICUC010000111.1 GCA_025936075.1 Nitrospira sp.
CGCTATCTCGATACGGTGCTGACAGAAAAGACGGTTGTGATTGCGGACGTCGGCGAATCGCTTTTTGCAGCGGCTGACCTGCACGTGCGTCATCGGTTCGAGTTTCTGTCTCCGGCCTATTACACGTCGATGGGATTCGCCGTTCCCGCCGCCTTAGGAGCCTCCTTCGCCGATCCCAGCCTGAGACCTATCGTCCTGGTAGGAGACGGCGCCTTTCAGATGACCGGGACTGAGTTGGCGAGCTGCGTCCGCTATGGACAAGCCCCGATTGTCATACTATTGAATAATCGCGGCTATTCGACTGAGCGAGAAATCTTGGAAGGCCCCTTTAACGATGTGCATGAATGGCAATATGACAAAGTGTGCGACCTGATCGGGGGTGGAAAGGGCTCGCGGGTCAGCACACAAAGAGAGTTCGAACAGAGCCTGGCCGCCGCCTTTGCGGACCAGCATCAGCTGCATCTCCTCAATGTTCTCTTGAGCCCCAGCGATCGATCACCCGGCATGGTGCGCTTGGCAAGGCGCTTAGGCAAGAAGCTTTCCACTGATAAACCATAGAAAAAATCATCCATCCCTGCCTGCTTTTCCCTACATCTCCCAGAGGATATTTCTACTAGCTTCCCGGTACATCACGCGTGAAGCGCTGAGAGGCTCGGGTTTTTTGCCCTAGTGAGTGATGGTATACTCCCTGCACTCTTTCCCCTGTTGTGTTGAGCATAGCCGGAGTATAATCCGACTCTTCCCGACTTTACGTGAGATCGACTTTCAGCAATAATCAGGGATCCGTAAAGAGGATATCGTGTCTGATTTTTATCAAAATGGAGTCGTGACGGTTCTCCACCGTCTCGGCCAGTCCAATATCGAGCAGCTTGAGGAGGAGCTCGAACGGTACGCGAGGACGACTCCGATCGCCTTGGTCCTCCCATCGCTCTATGCGGAATTGGAGAGACCCGCACTGAAGCGGATCGTCGAGATTCTCCGCGAAGTTCGATATATCAACGAAATCGTCATTTCCTTGGATCAAGCCTCCGCGTTGGAATTCAGACTGGCCAAGCAATTTTTTTCTCAGCTCCCCCAACGAGTCCGCGTCATCTGGAACGACGGCTCTCGGATCCAGGCACTTTTGAACACCCTCGTCTCGCACGAAATCGACATCGGGCTCCAGGGCAAAGGACGCGGATGTTGGACGGCCTACGGCTATGTGTTGGCCAGAGGCCAGAGTCAGGTCATCGCCCTTCATGACTGCGACATCGTGAGTTACGACCGCCAGTACCTCGCTCGTCTCTGTTACCCTGTCGCCAATCCGAACCTCGCCTACGAATTTTGTAAGGGATATTACAGCCGCGTGACGGACCGCATGCATGGACGTGTGACACGTCTCTTCATCACTCCGCTGATCCGCAGTCTGCAACTGCTGGTCGGATCGCATCCCCTGCTCTCGTTTCTGGACAGTTTTCGGTATCCGCTTGCCGGTGAATTCGCGATGGTGCGGGATCTGGCCTGGATCACCCGTATTCCCGGCGACTGGGGGTTGGAGATCGGCATGCTGGCGGAGGTGTACCGCAATTGCGCCCTCAGGCGGATTTGCCAGGCGGATATCGCCGATGCGTATGACCACAAGCATCAAACACTGTCAACGCACAATCCCGATGCAGGCTTGTTGAAAATGTGCATCGACATCACGAAATCGCTGTTCCGCAACCTGGCGAGCGAAGGGCTGGTCCTCTCGGAAAGCACCCTCAAGACATTGCGGGCCACGTATCTCCAGGCTGCGCAAGAAGCCATCAGTCGGTACGAAAACGACGCCGCGATCAACAGTTTGTTCTTTGACCGTCATGAAGAGCGGCGTGCCGTCGAAGTGTTTCTGCGCGGAATGACGTTGGCGACGGACAGTTTCCTCGGAGACCCGTTGGGCGTCCCCATGATTTCGAACTGGAGCCGCGTCACGCACGCCGTACCCGATATTTTTCATCGGCTCATGGACGCCGTGGAACAAGACCATGCCTGGGATCCCGCGGCGGAAACACGGCAACCAGTCTCATGAACAACGGCCTGATCCCCCTCACGCCTGAAACCGAAGAGCTGCTGGAAGCGGTGCGAAGCGCCGACATTCTGGTCGGCATTCCCAGCTTCAATAATGCACGGACTGTCGGGCATGTCGTTCGCGCCGTGGGAGCGGGGCTGGCCAAATACTTTCATGGCCATCGCGCCGTCCTGGTGAATGCCGACGGCGGCTCCTCCGACGATACCCCGGCCATCGTCGCCCATACCATGGTCGATCTGGAGCCTCTCTTTATCAGCGATCGGCAGAGCACACTCCACCGGATTATCACGCCCTCTCACGGAATCCCCGGCAAAGGGAGCGCGTTTCGCACGATTTTCGAGATCGCTCGACGGCTCAAAGTCAAAGCCTGTGCCGTCGTCGATTCGGACGTCCGCAGTATCACACCCGAGTGGATGGAACTGCTTCTTCATCCGATTGTCAAAGAAGGCTACGACTATGTGGCCCCCTACTATCGACGCCACAAATATGATGGAACCATCACCAACAGCATCGCCTATCCCTTGACGCGAGCCCTCTATGGGCAAGAGGTTCGCCAGCCGATCGGCGGAGATTTCGGGTTCACCGGAGAACTGGCCCAACACTATCTCGAAAAGCATGTCTGGGAGTCCGATGTGGCGCGCTTCGGGATCGACATTTGGATGACGACCGAGGCCATTACGAGCGGAGCCAAGGTGTGTCAGAGCTTTCTCGGGGCTAAAATTCATGATCCCAAGGACCCTGCCGCCGATCTTTCCTCCATGTTGCGGCAGGTAGTGGGTGCCTTGTTCGCCTTGATGGAAGCCCATGCCCCCGGCTGGCTCCCCGTCATAGACTCACGAAAGGTGCCTCTCTTCGGCTTTCAGTATGAGGTAGGAGTCGAGCCGGTGAATGTCAATGTTGAGCGAATGGTGGATTTGTTTCGTCTCGGGCTGGCGGACCTGCATTCTATTTGGGCGCGCATTCTCTCTGAAGACGCGCTGGATCAGCTGTCCCGTCTTCGGGACGTCCCCATACGGGATTTCCGCATTCCCGATTCGCTGTGGGCCCAGATTATTTACGATGCCGCCCTCGCGCATCATCGGAGCGTGCTCCCGCAAGAACATCTTCTGAAAGCCCTGACTCCTCTCTATTTGGGGAAGACCGCATCATTCGTGCTGGATAGCCAGGGATTGACCTCGGCGGAGGCCGAACACCTCATCGAAGCGCTCTGCCGTACGTTCGAGAAGCAAAAAGAATATCTGGTCGCACGTTGGCCTCAGTCTCATGACACGCGCGAAGTCATCGGTGCCGCCCGCGCGAGGCCTGAAAGGAGCCAGCCATGACTTCAAACTGGGAACATACATTACTCGGACCCGTCGCTGCTCTCGGTGAACGCGTCCTCGCCATTCTCCCCAATGTCCTGGCTATGATGATTCTCTTGCTGGTCGGGCTGGGGGTCGCCTGGGGCATGGGGCATTTGACGGAACGGCTGCTTCGCGTCATCGGCCTGGATCGGCTCTGTGATCGGATCGGTATCGCCGGAGCCTTGCTGAGGGGAGGCATCAAAGCCGATCCGTCCTACATCATCGGCCGCATTACCTACTGGTTGATTGTGATCTTTGCCACCACGGCATCGCTGGGCGCGCTCGACGTGGCCCCGATCAATGAAGCGGCTTACTCGTTCCTGTCGTATATTCCCCATTTGGTCACCGCGGCCGTGATCGGGATCATCGGCTATCTCGTCTCGAATTTTGTGTCGCAGGCCGTCCTCATCGCCGCCGTGAATGCGGGGTTGCCTCCGGCCCGATGGATCGCAGCCGGAACACGTTGGGGCATTCAGCTCCTGACGGTGGCCATGGCGCTCGAACAGTTAGGGATTGCCCAGCACATCGTCGTCGTTGGATTCGGCATTACCTGGGGAGGCCTCGTCCTCGCCGCTGCACTGGCGCTGGGCTTGGGTGGTAAGGACCTGGCGAAGGATTTCCTGGAGCGCCGTCTGGCCGGACATTCCCGCTCGCAGATCAACGAAGATCTACGGCATCTCTAACCTATGTCGCGCTACATATTATTTACAGACTTGGACGGCAGTCTTTTGGACAACGACACCTATTCCTTTGACGAGGCGAGGCCGGCGCTCGATGCCCTTCGTTCGGAGAACATTCCGGTCATTCTCGTCTCCGGAAAGACCCGCGCGGAAATTGAACCGCTTCGAGAGCGCCTCGATCACCACAACCCCTTCATCGTCGAGAACGGCGCCGCGGTGTTTGTGCCCCTCAATACCTTTGACTTCCCCTTGGAGCGGTCGCGACGCCGCTCCAGTTATCACATCATCGAACTCGGGACGCCCTATGCGCTCCTCCGGGATGTACTCCGGCAAATTGAAGAAGCGGTGGGCACACCGCTCCAAGGGTTCGGCGACCTGTCGGTCGACGAGGTCATGGCAAACACAGGGCTCTCCCGAGAAGACGCGCTGCGGGCCATGCTGCGGGAATTCGATGAGCCGTTTTTGGTGAACGGGCCGCCCAAGTTGATCGAGGAAGTTTGCCGCCAGATCGTGACTCGAGGTCTGAGTTGGACACGAGGGGGGCGTTTCTTTCACTTGACGGGAAACAACGACAAAGGTCGGGCCGCAGAAATTCTTCTCCGCTGCTACAAACGGCAGGGGCGATTGACTGATCTGCCGGACGATATAGAAACCATCGGGATCGGCGACAGCCTGAACGATCTCCCTCTTCTGTTGACGGTCGATCGTCCGGTGTTGGTGCAAAAACCCGACGGCTCGTACGATCCTGACATCAACCTGCCGAACCTCATTCGCGCGCCGGGCATCGGCCCTGCCGGGTGGAATTGGGCCGTCATAGAATTGCTCAGACAGGCCTCGGAAGAAACATCGCCTGGCCGATCAGTCAACATCCGAGCCATATGATCGTCCCTGGTCGCCGAACGACTCGGCCATGCTAGTCTTCCGCCGGATTGATAATATGCAACCCCGCCGTTTTTGATGCCGCCAACAATTGGGTATCCGCGCTGACGACGGTCAATCGCAACGGCTTCAGCTCCAACGCCAATGCCAGATGCATCACTTGAGGCGATCGCAGAAACGGATACTCCAACACTAATTCTTTAGTGGACAAGTAGGTGTCCATTGTCGGCGCAATAAACTGGTAGAGTCCCTGTTTGGACTCGATCTCGAACTTATAGAGAACCGAGTAACAATCATCCCGTGTAATCTGTCCCTCTTGCGCGCGTGCGCACAGAATCGCATACACGTCCGTGACGCTCCATGTCGGGACGATCGCGACCTTTCCACGCTTCACCATCAGCTTATTCACGATCCTCGTGCCCCGCTCCATACTGTAGCGCTTGATGAGTGCGGTTGAGTCGAAATAGTAGTATGGCATCTCCTTACACCCTCCCCTTGAGAATGATTTCCGCGAGCGGCCCTTGGAGCTTGGAGAGCCTGTCTTGCAGTTCATCGAGCGGCACCTCTTCATACCCTTCTTTTCGCAAGGTGTCGGCGAGATTCCCTCTATTGAAGGACGAAGTGTCTTCCTTCAGTCGGTCGTTCAATCGCCGCTTGGCGAGGCGGCTTGAAATCTTTTGCCCTGACTTGGTCAACCCGCGCCCCCTACTGCGTGGAGCTCGGCTGACGGATAGTTCATCTGTCTTTTTCACGATTATCCCTCCTCATGAAAAAACGTTCAGTTACCGACTCACCTTGAACCTTCTCGTGGGCAACTCGCCGGCATCGTGGCCGTCTGGGGCAACGCGACCTCGCCGAAGATATGGGCGGCAATCGCCTTCGCGACATCGGTCGACAACTCTTGTTGCATCACACGCAGCGTCTTCGCCGTTGCTTCACGCTCCGTCAGGTGTCCTTCTCTTCCTCCGTGCGCCGTCGCTCCAACGACCCGCTGCGTTCCAGGCTCTACGACCTCGAAATCACTGCACCACCGAACATACTTGAAATTCGGGTCCCGCACCTCGATGGGAAACAGACGGACAGTGCCTCGGACGATCAATTCCGGGGAACCAGCCTCTTCTCGTTCCGTCTTCGTGGTCACGTGAAGTCCTTCCCGGATAAGTCCTTCCTCCAGAGCACGTCCAACCGGTTCCGCATGGTCGCCGGACACTTGTACCGCAAGCACCAGATTCGTGGCAAGAAATTGCTCCAATTCACCGGATAATTCGTTTACCCGATAGACGGATGGGGCACCTTGCCCGCTGAGACGGATCACCCGCAAATCCGTGTTGTAGACCTCGCGCAACACGAGATTCCTGCCGGCCCGCCGAAGGGCACGAACCTTCGCCAGTTTGTCGGTCGTTTGCCGTGAATCGACGACATCCGCCTCGATCGCGCGATCCAACGTCGATACCTTCTCCATCAACGCCGTTTCGGCCTGTGAACGATTCATCACACCCAGAGCATAGTATGACCGGCTGTCCGCGTCGTACCACACATCCGCGATCCTGACGTTTTCAAGCACTTTCTCGGTCGATACTTTCGTCACATTGTCGATCGTGAGTCGTCGCTCGGCGTTGGAGACGCCGTGATTCTCAACGACCAAATACGATTCCCAGTCCTTGGCTTGCGCCGCGACTTTCGCCTTGAAGATGCGGGCCACGGCGGCGTATGCCTGATCTTCTGCATTGCTTCGAGTGTCTGCTTGACCAACACCGGTCAGGTATTGAGTCAATGGATATTCCGCGCTTCGGCTATCGACCCACCCCGGTTTGCCTTTCCCGGTGAACCAGGTACAGGCGGTCGATGCGAACACCATCAACAGGCACAGAAAAACCGCGGTGCCCGGTCCGAAAGGAGACCCACCGACGCGCATCATTGCATCACACGCTGGATGATGAACATCGTCTGACCTGCAGACAGCGCTATCGTTTGTCCATCCTTTTCCGTCGTCACCCCTTGTCCAGACGGTCGAATAGATATGTGATGCTGACCAGGCAGCACCCATGCCCGAGCCACGTGAATTTCGTCGGGCAGGGTCTGCCAGCTTCGCTTGTCGGCTTCTTCGGAGACCACGGCCAGCCCATGAGTCACCAACGCAACCAGCAGTCCAACCCAGGGAGCGCCATCCCTTCCAGCCGCCTGCTGCGCGCCTCTCGTGATGCCTTCAGCCATCGCATATTTCGTCGCAGCTCGAGCAAGAGCTTTCACGGTAATCGCCGGTAAGCGCTCCGAAAGGCTCTTTTGTGCGAGAGCCGTCACATTATGCGCGAGTTCCGATCGTACGCTGACCGAGTGGCCGGACGAATCTGCCAGTGTCATATTTTCAAATGCCACCTGTGTTTTTTGCGGGACTAACCGCGGGAGCGCAACACGGACGACCTGACCGTTGAGTCCATAGAGCACGCTGTCCACTGCGCGATTTCGCTGATAGGGGGACTGGAAGACTCCACGATTGATCAAGACCAACTGCAGAGCATCCAAGCTAATGGGTAGATCCAAGAACAGATCCTCTTTGCGCGGAGCCCGCCCATTATAGCTGATCATCACGACTTGGGCGAGCTGCTCTTGAGATGAACTAGACTGCCATTCAACATCAGGGAAAGCCTGTCGGTACTTGGCAAACTCCGTTGTGAGGTTGAGCGCCTCCGCTGTGCGCAAGAGATCGGAGCGCAAAGACGGAGGAGCGGACATCTTCGACCACCCTTGCATCGATCCATACGCTTCGTATGCGTTACGATAAGCGATAAACGCGTTATTGAGATCACCGACGGCCTCGTACAGGATACCGCTCAAATACCGAGCAAACCCGTCATTCCTGTACTGATCGGCATCTGTCACTCTGTCACTGAGCACATTCAAGCGATGGTCGATACGTCGCGCCTCCACCAATGCCTCTTGCAGTTGTCCCTGAGCTGCATAGTTCAAGGCATTGATCACGTTGATCATGACATGTTCGTAGGCGTCGCCTTCGTACGGCAAGGCATTGTCGTTGGTGAGAAATGCGGCGGTTTCCGAACGGATGGTCCTGGTATAGAGCCGCTCGACCTCCTCGTCCGCTCGTTCCAATTCCGCACTGCTTTGTTGATATCGGGCGGCCAACTGCAGCACCATTCCTCGATCCATTTCATACAGTAACCGCCTTTTTGCTCCATACTCTTTCTCGGTCTGCTCAACGATCGCGGCGGCCTGTTGCGGATTACCGGCGAAGAGGCTTTGTTCTATGAGGAGGTAGCGATTGACGGAAGGACCACACCCGGTCAACAGCACGAGAACGGCAAGAAACGGCGGCAACGAGATCGGCCCGTGGGCAAAGCGTGGGAGAATTGGGTTCAACAGCGTCCGCAGAACCTAAAAGATGGTACGTTTCCTTTCAACCACCTTCTTGATCTTCTTCTGCCCGTACCAGACTTTTGCATTGTTCTCCAGATCGATCATCTGAAGATCCACTTGGTAGAAGACCGCTTTGGTTCCCTCGGCTTCGTCAAGGATGGTGGCGATCGTACCCTTCATCATGAAATCAGCCCCGATCTCTTTTCCGGGGGCATTCTGGGTGTCTTCGCGCGCGTAGATGGCTTGCTCTTTCCGCTCGCTTCGAACCTCGTCGCGCTCGCCTTTACCGGCCACGAACGTGACTTTCTGGGAATTGGTAAGTTCTCGTTCCAGATCCGTGATGAAGGTTTGCATGCTGATATGTTCATGACTGCTGTTCAGGACCGTCCCGACGATGACGACGGGCTGACGTTGGTTCGCCTTTTCAAAATTTCCCAACCAGGGATATTGCAGTGCCTCCTTGACCATCGCTTCGGCGACCATCCGTGAATCGGTATCATTCCACCGGCCGCTCAAATCGGTCACGACCCCGGTATCGACACGAGTCACCTTTGTTTCGTGTCCGCATCCTGACAAAGCGAGGACGACACTCATCATGGCGACAAGCGAAGAACGATGCCTCCGGATCACAATGAACCTCCGAGAAGAGGTGGACGCTCATGCATCATGTGGATTTAGCGAACGCCTCGCTTTTCCTCTTCCTGCTCCAACCGTTCGAACAGACGGTCGGCATTCTTTCGTACGAAGTCCCGCACTTGCGAATTCAGCTCTTTGGCTTGTTCCAAATTGTTTTTCATATCCTCCAGACTTAACTTGGTCAACACATAATAAGTGTTGGTCTTGGGATCCATGTACTGGTCAATTTTCCGGACACCGCTGAGCGTCGTCGTCGTAATGGTCTTGATGGCTCGTTCGACATTCTGCTCTTCCGTATTACGGGTAAAATCTCCGGCGGTCGTCGAGGCCGCATAGTCTCTCATCAGATACCCGGTATAGGTATCAAAGGTCTTGGCGATCTCGGCCCTCCCGCGATTCTCAGCCGTATCCCAAGCGAGCGGCGCATTACGGACCCCCACGACCGACCCTACTCCATAAAAAGCTTTGCTGTCTTTTTCGTTATAGACTCCGGAACCTTTTTCAACCCATTTAGGAGGGCCGCCGCAAGCGGTCAGTCCCATGACGAGAAGGAC
>JAICUC010000383.1 GCA_025936075.1 Nitrospira sp.
CCTCTTCAGTCACGCCTATCCAGGATGCCGAACCGACACAGACCGCACAAACAGTCTCCCCTTCTCCCAACCTCGCGCCCGTCAAACCACCAGCACCGGCGCCGTCCATGGATGTCGATCCGCCTCAGGCGAGCGACTCGTGGATTGGAATAATCACCAGCTGGTTCGTTAAAATCTGGAATTGGCTATTCGGGTAGTGCGGGGCCTTCGCACCTGATCGAGAGCGACACTTTTCACAGACGCCGAGCGCAATGGTCGTCAGCCCACTCGGCCGCCGCACGTCCCGCGAGACGTCCGGTCGCCAAACAACCTGTGAGCAAATATCCTCCGGTCGGCGCTTCCCAGTCCAACATTTCTCCGGCGCAAAATACTCCCGGAAATGCACGAAGCATCAATCTTTCGTCCAGCGTCTCGCGTGAAACGCCGCCGGCTGTGCTGATGGCTTCTTCCAGCGGGCGTGGAGCGACGAGTGTCAGCGGAAGGGATTTGATGGCAGCAGCCAAGCGAAGAAAATCTGTCAACACTTCTTTCGATACAACTTCGCGCAAGAGACCCGCTTTCACTCCGGCAATACCGGCATAGCATTTGAGATGTGTCGCCATAGTACGCTTGCCACGTGGCCGAGAAAGGTCCTCCGTGAGCCGCTGCAGCGATCGATCTGGAGCGAGATCCAACCACAGCGTTGCCGTTCCTTCTGTCGTGATCACATCACGCGCGGCGGATGAGAGCATATAAATGAGGCCCCCTTCCACACCATTCTCCGTAATGACGAACTCCCCCATGCGACGGACCATAATTCCGTCCACGGTCTTCACGGTGCCCGCGACTGTTTTTACCGGATGTCCGGCGAACTTTGTCCGAAAGTGCCCGCTCCACGGGACGTCAAATCCGCAATTGGCCGGCTTCAGCGGTACGATGGGTACGTTCTGCTCCGCCAGAATCTGAATCCACGCACCATCAGAGCCGAGGTGGGGCCAACTGCCACCGCCCAGCGCCAACACCACCGCATAGGCTTGAACGCTGTGCGGCCCTTGTGGACTGTTGAAAAGAACCTTCCCGTCTTCATCCCATCCGCACCACCGATGTCGAACACAAAACCGAACTCCGGCCTGTCTCAACCGACGCAACCATGCACGCAAGAGCGGCGCCGCTTTCATATCAATGGGAAAGATTCGTCCGGACGTACCGACGAACGTTTCCACACCAAGCTCGCGAGCCCAAGCCTGCAGAGCCGGAGGGGAAAATGATCGGATTGCCGGTTCGATAAGCGCACGACGGGTGCCATAGCGCGCAAGGAAGGACTCCATCGGCTCCGAATGAGAGAGATTCAGGCCGCCTTTTCCCGCCAGCAGAAACTTCCGGCCTACTGACGGCATGGCATCGTACAGCTCGACTGTGGCGCCGGCAGTCACGGCCGCTTCTGCCGCCATGAGTCCGGCCGGGCCACCCCCGATAATGACCACCATTGCCATCGAATACCTAATAGTCTGAGACAGTCACATTATTCTTAGATCATACGACCTCGCACAATCTCATGTAACGGCGCTCATTGCCCGCCGGGGTCTTCTCTTGGCACGACAGCGGCAGGCGCGTGCGGGAGGGGACCGGAGACCTGGAGCGGCGGCGGAAAAATGAACAGGATGTCGGAGGCGATCGCATAGACGCGTCCGTCGGGGCCGATCGCCGGCGGTGATTTCCCGCCCCCGACCCAGTCGAAGGATTGGAGTTTCAGCTGCGCGTCCGCGTCTAAAGTGACGAATGCGTCTGTCGTCGAAACGAAGATATGCGTGCGCGATGCCGCAGCCGACGCAAAAGACGGCGGAAGCGACATTTGCGACACCAGGTTGCCGTCTTTTAGCACCGAGAGCCCATTTGTGCCGGCGACAACAGCGAAGCCGTTCACGGTGCGCGTCGGCGCCCCATAGACGAAGCCCGGGATGCTGACCGGTGCAAGCTTGTTCTGGTTCGGCCCGGAGAAAATGATTTGCTCGCCGGCGGTGCTGGCGAGCGTGCGCCCTTCCGGCAGGACCATCGGCGGCGACAGCAAGGTGCGTTGCGGATCGCCGTCTCGGAACACTTGGGTAAGGCGCGGTTTCGAACCCGTAACCGAGAAATCCACGATCGTATGACGCTGGTCGCTGACAATGACGTGACTCGCGCCGCCGCCAGCGAAAGTGAAGACCGCGATGCCCGGGAACGGTGGAGGAAACGGAGGAGCAGCAGGCGAACGCTGTGGATTGTAATCGTAACCACCCTGAAGTCCGCAGTAAAGATAAGTTGCGATGCCCGGTGAAACGCAGGAGAAACCTAGCAGGAGATCGGATAGACTTGGCCCACCACCGGTAATGACGTCGACCCCCGGCTGCGGGGCTGCCAGCTGGTCGAGCACGACGCCTCCATTGGTCGAAAAACCGATCAGCCGCACGTCGACGCCGTTTTTCACGGTGGGATTTTTATACAGTGCGGGCGCGAGAATGATCTCGCGACCGCCGACACTGACAATGTTGGGCGGTGCGGTGGTTGGGCCGCGGAGGCCTTGCTTGGGAAAGGGCGTCCGCGCCAGCAAGGCGCCGGTGGCGTTGAATGCATACAACTTTGATCCGATTTGAGTCTTCTTGATCGACCCAATTTTGGTGATCTTCAACTTGGCGCCGATCACATAAACCCTGCCGTCTGCCCCGATGGCGGGCGAGGCGACGATCGCCTCGTCCGCGTCGATATCGCGGCTCCAGAACGGCTTGCCGTCCGCATGCAGAGCGATGAGCTTTCCTTCTTGCGTGCCGAGATAGACTGTCCCGTCCGGCGCGATGATAGGACCGGCACCCAGCGCGAACGTGCCGAGGCCGGGAACGCTGAGGGAGCCTCCGGCGGCCGGCTTCGTATCCACATCGGCGAACCCCCGATTGGCGGCATCGCCATGGAAACGTTCCCAGGCGCCAACCGCCGGAGTCGTAGTCTGTACGATCGCGACACACACCGCGGCGGCCGCAATCCGGACGAGTGGTTGGATCATTTGGATCTCCTTCCTCGGCTTACAAATCGGCGCAAACGAATGCATGTTACCCTGCTGCCGAACGATCCGGCTTCACCCAGGGGGCATATCGGCGACTGTACGCGTCCTCGTTGTCGAACCATGCTCAACCATCCAAGCGCGTTCCGAGCGGATTATAAAGCTTGCATATAGTTGTCGAGTATCGGTCGGCCTGGCATTA
>JAICUC010000163.1 GCA_025936075.1 Nitrospira sp.
CAGGAGTGATCCCGGCTTCAGGACGTCGAAGCCTCAAGACCCAATGACCAAAAAATGGTGGAGGCGAGGGGAGTTGAACCCCTGTCCGAAGATCGTCAGTGCACTGTATCTACATGTGTAGCCGACAATTTAAGCTTCGCAGCCATCCACGCCCATCGGCAGGCTTAGAACAGCCGCTAGCCCAGAAAGTTCTCGTCCTCGGCCGCTGAGCACCGGCTTGGGACCAGCCCGCTGCATCACGCCATTCCACCCCCGCGGGCCTCAGATGGAACGACGTCTCAGCCTAAATTAGGCTGCGAGTGCCAGTTCTTGATTGGCAGTTGCATTTTCTCGGACTTTTACGAGTTCCCGAGAGCTCGACATGCGACAGTGACCTCAGTATCCCCGTCGAAACCGGTCGCCCCCTTTGTTCAGGTTGCTGAAAGCTATATACAGAGATACTCATCATACCGCACAGGTCAATGGGACGCCACTGTCTGTCCAAAGCCTTTTCCCGAAGATTGCCGTCACTATCCGCATGAAAGCTACTCATCAAGGCTCGGACGGACAAGGTATCGCCCATAGTGAAGCGCAAAGAGTACATAGGCCCCACCCCAACAGAGTGCCGATAGACTGAGTATGGTATAAGTGAGCGCCGTAGGTGTCTCGGCGTGTGGGGAAAAAATTCGCAACATCGCTCCGATAGTGACCAGTAGATACATCATCACGGTGAGCCGATCCGCATGGCGTACCCTCCCTGTGTGACCGAGACTCGCGCGGGTCATTACCGCCAGCGTCATCGTGCCCATCGCTCCGGTGGTAAGAAGATGTACCGCATTCTCGATGGAGAATCCAACCCCGAGGATTGCAGCGCCGAGAGCCATGAGAAACAATCCCACCCATCCATAGCCCACGTGCAAAATCAACACTAACGGTTCTTCCGAGGTTCTCCACCCTCCCCAGCGTAACAGGCGCACCACACTCGCGATACCGGCCACAAGCAGCATGATTCCTGCCCATACACTCTCCGGCTGAGCGATCCAAGCGATTGCCGCCAGGAGGACCAACACGATGGTCGCCGCATCCACTGCAGAAAACACTTCCGGCAACCCCATCATGTTCCTGCCGGCCAAAAACTCTCGCGTAAAGGTCGGCGTGAGACGTCCGCCGATGATCGTCAACAATAGAGTCATCACCGACAACGCGAGACGTTCGGAAAAATCCGTGGGCATGGCGCGCAACGCCGATAGGTGGAAGAGAATATTGGCACAGGCATAGAAGCTGACCAGCACACCGATAGGCGCCCTGTCCCAACAGCCTGCTGCGATAATTTCTCGCCAGACATAGACTGCCAAGAGGACCAAGAACGCTCCGTCGATAATCGCGCCGGGGGGGGCCCCAGCCAGTGGTGCCGCCATGAGGAGCCGTCCCGCCAACCAGAGCACAAACATTACCAGTAATGGCGTGCCTCTCAGCGGCATACGGTCGGTCCAATTGGGCATGGCCGTCAGGAGAAATCCGGCGATCAACGCCGGTATGAACCCAAACAACATCTCATGAACATGCCATTCGCGGGGAGAATAAAGAAACTCCGCCTGCACACCGCCTGCGAGCAGGACCACCCAGACAAGGATTGCCAAGCCGCCAAACACCGCCGCCCCCAGAAAGAACGGCCTGAATCCATACGACAAGAACGACGGACCGGCATAGGGAGGAAAGGTAGGCTCGTCATCACTCTGGCTCTGAGCCGTAGCCGGGCGGTCTGCGACTGGGATTTCTTTGGATGACATAACGGAATGATTCTCGGCGGCGAGCCGGAGACTTGTCAACAGATCGTGACTGTGATCGACAAGAACAGGCCAAAGTCGATCAACCTGACAGTCCCTCACAGACATAGCTCTGTATCATTTTGTCTCTTGGAGGGTATCGCTTGAGATACGATCTCCAAAGGAGTCTTCTCCATAGTGCCCGATTAAGAAAGTCATGGAAGGGCTCCTGGATGCCGCATTGACAGCCGTCAGCCCTTTGCACGCCATCACCGATTTATCATGGCACCATCATTGCTTAAGCACCCGAAACAAGTGGGCAGTACTAGGCACGAAGCCGTTTACTTAAGGAGGGATCCCATGACATGTACCAAATGCAGCGGGCTCATGGTCAAGGATCATTTGCTGGATATGAAAGAGAGTTATTTGCCGATGTGGATGCAGGCCCTGCGGTGTCTGACATGCGGCAATATCGTGGATCCATTGATCCATTATCACCGTACGGTTCAGCGCGCCCGGAGGGCCACACGGCTCAGATCGCGGTTGGCGCGAACGGCGGTTCGACCGGTACAGGCGGCATAGCGGTCAGTGAACAGCCGACTTGAGGCCTGGGAACCGCATGACCTTTCGCGTCCCGCGCCGCCACACATAAGTTGCGTCACGACACTTGTCAGCTGCCGCTCAATAGAGAGAATCTCTCATGGAGCTGAGTCGACAGGCTACCGATCTCCGTTGACTACGTCCAACAGCCGCCGGCCATACCGTTCCGCCTTCATGTCGCCGATGCCGGGAATCTCCAACAGGGCTGCGGGCGTGACGGGCTTAGCACCGGCAATGGCCTTCAACGTTTTGTCGTGAAAAATGATGAAGGGCGCCACGCCCTCTTCCTCGGCAAGTTCAGTGCGGAGTTGTCTGAGCCGTTCCAAGAGTTGCCGGTCCGCAGGCGACGCAGGAAATGCCCCTGCCGGGGCGACATCCGTCCGATGGAGACTCTTTACCGATCCATCGGTGAGAGGGTCTTCTACAGGCATCACTGCCAGCGTGGAAATTCCTTGCAGCACCTCTCGTCCTTTGCGGGTCATATCCAGCGTAGGATACTCCGTGCCTTCGACTCGCAGATAGGCTGAATCGATGAGGTCCTTCACTAAACCGGTCACAGCCGGCTTCGTCTGGGCACGGCAGAATCCGTAGGTCGGACAGTCTTCCACCCCATAGGCAAGCAGCGCTTTCGAACGGCTTCCACGAAGAATATCGACGATTCGGCTCACGCCGAACCGCCCCATGCACCAGGACACGGTCTCCAATATCGCCTTTGCGGCGACGGCGGAATCGTGACCGACTTCTCGACTCGATTGTTGCGCGGGCTCAATACAGCGATCACACAGGCCGCAAGGTCCCAGGGCCAGCTCGGCTTGATCGCTAAAGTAGTGAAGAATGGCGACTTGCCGACAAGTCGACACCGACACGTACCCCAGGATCTCCTGCAACAGTGTCGTCATGCGTTCCGCTCGCTCGGCTCCTTCAGCCTCCTTGGACGCCTGCGCAATGAAATAGTCCTGCGTGGCCACATCGCGTTCATGGAACAGCAACACGCAGGCAGCAGGCTGTCCATCACGGCCGGCACGCCCGGCCTCTTGGTAATAGGCCTCCAGACTGCCCGGAATGTCGAAATGGAGCACCAGTCGGACATCGGGCTTATCGATACCCATGCCGAAGGCGTTCGTCGCAACCAAGATTCTCAATGTCCCTTGGCGGAAATCCTCATGCACGAGTCGCCGGTGCTCATCCGAGAGCCCGGCATGGTAGTAGCCGACCGATTGGTGAGATTGTCCCAACCAAGCCGCCACCTCTTCCACCGTCCGGCGGGTCGCGCAATACACAATGATCGTCCCCCTCTCCGTGCTCTGAACCAAGCGCTCCACCATCCCCAGTTTCTCCCTGAGAGTTTGACAACGATGGACGGACAAGGCCAGATTCGCCCGCCGAAAACCCGCGACTAATCGAAACGGATCATGAAGCGACAATCGCCGGCACACATCCGCCTGCACACGAGCGGTGGCCGTGGCCGTCAAGGCTAAGCAAGGCGGATTTGTAAGCTCCCGTCGCAGATGACCGACCTTGAGATAGTCCGGCCTGAAATCATGACCCCACTGGGAAATGCAATGCGCTTCATCGACCACCAGTAATGAGACCCATAGGGAACGCAACAGTCGGAGAAACCCTTCATGCTGCACCCGTTCCGGTGCCAAATAGAGAAGCTGAACTCGCCGCTGCTGGAGATCCTGCATCACGAGGCTCTTCTCGAAACCGGTGAGGCCTGAATGAAACGCCGCCGCAGCAATCTTCCGCTGCCTCATGGCCGTCACCTGATCTTGCATCAATGCGATGAGGGGAGAAATCACCAGTGTCAGTCCTGGTAGAAGGGTCGCCGGCAATTGATAGCAAAGCGATTTCCCCTGCCCGGTCGGCATGATCGCCATTGCATCGCGCCCGGCCAATACGGCGCGAATGACGTCCTCCTGGCCCGGCCGGAACGCCGCAAACCCGAACCGTTCATTGAGTTGTCGAGTCAGATCATCCACGTGAGGTGAAACAGAAAGATGGAGTGGTGGCACAAGCCAAAGCGAAAGCAATATAGACGAGTGCCTGTGGGCAAGTCGAGAGCTATCGCCCTCAGGTCTCGGGCAGACGGTGTTTCGTGTGAGAAGGGGCGCAATAAATCTCAACGCTATTCGTTCCGAGCAACGAGACCTGCCTTCCGGTGTGGATACTCCTATTGGGTCACACCCGGAATGAGCCCATAAACCGTTTGGCATTGACACATCATTCCGGCTGGAGCTCGTGTTCCAAGTGGACAGCTGCCGTACTGAGTCGTACAGTGCACTGCACCGCTATTTGAGAATGCGCTTGCATTGGCATTCCGGGATTCGGTTTGCGCGGATTTGGCTGTTGCATTGGTAGCCACCGCTTTCATGAAATCCGTAACGGCTTGGACAGACTCCTCCTTTACTTTATAGGCGGTACACATGTGATCAATTTGATCGACGCTGAACCCTTTCTCTTTCATTGTGATCATCTCTTGACTATTGCAGGTGCGCTGCAGCTCCATGCACCCGGTTGTAAAGATGAAGAATCCGGCCGCGATTATCGGCATATTTGAGCGTCTCATAAAGCACCTCCATACAGCCAACATCAGGCTTCAGAAATCTTGGGCGGATCGTTAACTTCTGACCCCTTGTTCTGCAAGGGGTGTGCGCACAACGCCCACCTAAGTGATAAAGACATATAAACGACGGAAACATGAGGGGAGAGAAGCTATTCTGAAGACTGGTAACTAGGGGACAACGACCCCTACTCGAAAGGGTGATGAATCGAATAGGCTTCGAATTGAATCGCTTTTGATTCAGTCGCTGACTTTGCGAGGCGAGACCGTCATAGAGCCCCGCGAGATGTAGGCAATTCAGAGAAGGATTTAAAGAGCTGAGCGGGAAGACTACGCTAAGAAGATTATCAAGCAGCGAGTGAAGCGGAAGGAGCAGCCTGGTCTGCCAGGTTCAGCGCTTCGAGCCGATTGCTCTTTTGACAGACATTCACCTTGCGCATGATCATCGCTCTCAAATCTTCATCAATATGAGCGAGCGCTTCTCGCACTCCTTCGATATCTCCGTCCTGAGCCAGATGGGCGACAATCCCGATGAGCGGCAAGACTCCGGCATCGCCCATGACCTTGGCAATCTCGATGGCGCTGGACCGATCTCCGGCTTTGATGAAGACTTGAGGCAGATCGAGATAGAAGTGACTCGCCAAGAGCGACGGATCAGGACACGAGACGATGGTGTCCTTCACGGCTTGCACATTTCCCCGCTCGGACTCGACGAACAGCATCATTTGCCAGGCTTCTCTCAAATACCGTCTGTCAACGATCTCATTTGCAGTCTGTCGCGCCCCTTCGATATCCCCCGCCAGCGCCCGCCTGATTGCCTGGTCCTTTAATTGTTCATCTGTGAGGGTTTGAGTTGGCATCATCTCTTTGCTCCTCTGCAGTCGATCAACGTATCAAATGGGAAATTCAGAACACCTGTTTCGGAATGTAACCGTGAAAACCGTTCTTGTCGATCTTTTCACGCTAAATCGACAGTCCAGCCACAATGCTGTTCATACACATCAAGCATTTCTCTTAAGAGGCAATGCAGAATCGGCATCTATCAGCGAGATAGAGAAACGAACTTTCGTTAAGCGAAGACTTCCGTGGAAAGCATGCTAGACGGCTTAACTCATTGTCTTTCTTAAGACCCGCAGAAAACCTGAATCCTATATAGATCCTTTTCCTCTCTTCACTTGCGCATCTGAAATGACCAGCTATACTTCCCCTGATGCATTCCACGAAATACATCATCGTGCAAGAAGGAAACGGATGGCGCGGTTATCTGGAGGGCTACCCTGAGCATGAAACCTATGGAGAGTCGTTCGAAGATCTGCAAATCAAGCTGTGGCAACTGCACCAAGATCTCATCGCCCAAGAATCAGAAGGAAACCAATACCGGCACCACAGCCGGGAACATGGCCAATACGTGAATGAAGAGCATGATCGGCCTCATAATCATACGTCCACGCTTTCCCGTCACACTCCCACGATGCCTCGCCCCCTGTCGCGCGCCCAGATCAAGCGCCGAGCCCGGGTGGAACAGCTCCTCTTTGCAATGATCAGTAATCGCTGAGAGCCGCCAAGCTCCCGGCATCCGACTCTCTCGCATCGCCAACCCAGATTGGTATCCGAACAAGATTCCCTGCAACCGTAAACCAGCGGATTCCCTTATCGGCCATTAGGCAAACCCCGTGTTCTCTTGACCAAGAAAGAATCGCGTGTTGGAATTTATATATGTAGGGTTTTGGAAGCGCGACTCTTGAGCAGTTCACTTCGGTTCTGCAGACGAGGTGCCTTATGAAAGCGATCAAATATTTCTACTTGGACGATGAAAAGCAGTGGCTCGGCTATCTGCCGAATTTTCCTGACCATTGGGCACAGGGGGAGACCTTCGAAGCATTGCAAGCCAACTTGTACCGTTTGAACTTTGACCTGACGCTGTTGGAAGCGCTGCGAAAAGTTTCTGAACTCAGCCTTCCATAAACGGCCAGAGAGAACGCTCGGCAATGTGAGCTAAGGTTTGCAAACGGCGATCACGGGCATTGGTACCTCCTCATTTTTGACAGGCCCTAATCGATCCAAAGATTTTTCGCCTCTCGTACGTCATTCTCCACCATCGAAACATTGAGGATTGAAGTATTTGGGGGGTATCTTCATTGATCTACCGACTTCGTTCGACTTTCTTTGAGTACCCTCTTGCGTTTTGTCACGAAGAACAGTATCCAAGACAAGCGCAACGATGGCCCGGCTGGTGAACCTGGCTCCTTCATGTCAATGAATACGTCGCACTACCATGGCGTGGACCATCACGTCGGCAATACTCCACTCATCCGCCTGCGCCGCCTGTCGGAGTTGACCGGCTGTGAACTCCTCGGCAAGGCGGAATTCATGAATCCCGGTGGATCGGTGAAGGACCGTGCCGCACTTGGCATCATCCTCGATGCCGAGGAGAAAGGGTTCCTGAGGCCGGGCGGCACCATCGTCGAAGGGACAGCGGGGAACACCGGCATCGGCCTCACGATTGTCGGCCACGCCCGCGGCTACCATTCCGTCATTGTCATTCCCGAAACTCAGTCACAGGAAAAGATCGACCTTCTCCGCACGCTGGGCGCCGAGGTGCTCCCCGTGCCGGAGAAGCCGTATTCCCATCCCGATAACTACAACCATGTCGCCCGGCGAATGGCCGAGGAAAAGAGATGGTTTTGGGCCAACCAATTCGACAACATCGCCAACCGCCTCGCGCACTACCGCACCACTGGCCCGGAAATCTGG
>JAICUC010000403.1 GCA_025936075.1 Nitrospira sp.
GTGAGCCGATCGGCGATACGTTTCGCCAAAACATTGGCAGGAAGACCGGCAGCCGGCACATCCCCGATAAGCGGCAATGTGATCGTGCCATCCGGACGAATCGTCACCTCACCCGATAGGTCCTGACTCTTCCAGACCGTCACTTTCAGCACATCCTCCGGTCCGAGGGGAAATTCAGACGGTGCGATCAGATCGACTTCGTAATCCTTCCTCGTTTCGGCGCATCCCACCACCCCGAGCACGACAGGGGCGACAAGAATCCCGATGAGAAATGTGCGCATCCTATGCTTACTTCCGGCAATCACCATCATTAATTCTCTTTAACAGTCTCCCCTCACATCTCGGATCAAGGCAGCCCGAAGTGTTGCGTAATCGAGCGTAAGCTCAGCAAATTGCCTTTTCAGCCGGCGATGTTCGTCCTCCAATGAACGTAACCGCTCTTTATCATCCGGTTGTCGTTCACCGGCAACCTTCGCCCGCCAGCGGTACAGGGTGCTTATAGAAATCCCATGCCGACGAGAGATTTCTCCAGCCATCCGGCCGGCGACTAGTTCAGAGACTATGGCTCTTATTTGATCTTGAGTAAAGCGGGGTTTGAGCATGGCTGCCGATTCTTCCCTCTCATCGTCCCACATGCGTAAATAGAGTGGAAGGAAAAGAGAAGATTATGGAGGCTCACCGCACGGGCGCAACCTCGTCGGTCCCGATGTGGATAAGCGCAGCTCGCTGCAAGAGGGAGGCGCGGATCACCAATCCATGGTGATTCATCCGTCGTACGAGTTGGCCACGAAGACCGACAAGCGGACCTCGTATCACTTCAACCCATGTGCCTTCAGTGAGATAGTCACAGGGTTCCATCATGGGATTGACCGACGAAACTTGCTGGAGAACGGCGATTTCTTCTGTTGGAATGGGTTCGGGTCTCACAGCGCCGACAATGCGAACGACACCCGGTGTCTTTAGAACGGCAAGACTCCCGGCTAACGCAAAGTTGGCAAAACAATACCCGCTAAATATCGGAAGCGTCGTCCACACTTTTCGGTCGGACCATTGGCGGTATTGTTTGCCCAATGGAAGCAGGGGTTCTATCCCCACTGCCAGCAGTCGGTCACGAACCTGTTTCTCATGGCGCGAATGGGTCTGGAGGGCATACCACTGACGATCCGTCTTTGAGATTGTTTCCTGTTCCATCTCCGGTACCATTACCTGGGTGTTCCGTGCAGTGCGGCCATCCTTACAGGTAGTAATCATAGCTTCGCCCCGTGAGTCCCACTCTCATTTTTCAGAGCCAGTGGACCGTATGCTTTTAAGTTCAGCTAACTGAATGACTCTGAATACAGAATCTTACGGCCCTACTCATTACAGATAATCTCATCCCTATTCCATAGGACAAATGTCTAGATTGCGTGTATCCATAACCGGCACTTTTGTCAGACCACCAAAAGTATCCCATCTGAGTGCTTTAGTGACATTCACCACCTTCTACACGCGCCGGTAAGGCGACTGTTACATCCCCCCCTACGAATGGGTGGTAGCATTCAGTCCCACTGAAGATTACATATGACAGGTCTTTATCAACGCCATATGTCCAAGTATAACTAGGTAAGAACGTACAGCATCATCAGTCCAATTGGACCAGGTAATTAGATTCCGGAATAAGGCTGCGATAGGTCCTTGCAGAATCTCTCCGACCGGTGAGCCTCTATGTAGGCATGTTGACGTAAGGATATTCGGTAGCCCAACACATCTTCATAGGCACAAGCCACCGAAACCCATATGAAGCAGTTTCAAATAGTATTCGGTCTTCCGTCTTGAACCAGGAGGCAGTATGTCCGCCGCGATGCCAACGCTCACGATCGGGATTCTAAGCAGCCAATGTCTCGTGTGGTTGGGCTTGCAGAAAATTCTCGAGAGCAGCGCAACCGTCCCGATGGTTGTGCTCCCTCACCAGGAGAGAACCTCCGACCGGCTCTTCGCCGAGTGCCGCCCCGATGTGTTCATTCTGGATCTGGAGACCGAGCGCGACGCCATCGGCATCATTCAACAGATTCGGGAAGCCGTCCCGAGCAGTAAGATCGTATTGTTGTGCGGGCTCGGGGACAAGGACCGCACGCGCGAGGCATTTGCCGCCGGCGTCGACGGCATCATCCTGAAGGTACAACCGCCGGAAGTCGTACTTGCGGTGATCGAGGCGCTGTATGCCGCCGCGAAGCCCTCCACCGCTCCGGAGCGGGAGACCGCGGGAAAGATAGGCCTCGAGCTCGCCTTCACGAGGCAAGTGGAATCCGACCCACCGCAGACTGCGTGGCCCGAAGCCTTGACCGAGCGGGAACGCGAGATTATTCGCTTGGTGAAGCAGGGACTCTCGAACAAAGATATCGCCTACAAGTTGTCGATCAGTGACAGCACGGTCCGGCACCACATGACAAGCATTTTCGACAAGGTCGGCGTACCCAATCGACAGAAGCTCCTTATCCACGCGCATCATGTCCGTGCCACGGCGGTCTAACGACCTTGGCTACCAGCCTCTATGCCCCAACTACCGTTTCTCCACTCCAAGCCATGAACTCCCTACTCTGAGTTGCTCATTGCGTTGCCGGCGCGGAACGCGACCAACTTCATACAAGTGGTAGGCCTAGAAGAACCGTTGCATGCGTGCAAAAAATGTGGAAGTCCGATGTGCGACTTGGTAAGATGCGCGGGATGTTGGCCGGTCTCCCAATTATGGGAACAATCAGCGCTGAAAAATCGAATCTCTTTTGTGCCGAGGTAGCTCAGTTGGCAGAGCACAGCCCTGAAAAGGCTGGTGTCGACAGTTCGATTCTGTCCCTCGGCACCATTTTTCGCGTACTTAGAGATTCACTTGTTGAACA
>JAICUC010000046.1 GCA_025936075.1 Nitrospira sp.
AACTTCGCCATCCCTTTGTCGGCACACACTTTCGTCAAGGCCGCCGTCAACGTCGTCTTCCCGTGGTCCACGTGCCCGATCGTCCCGATGTTCACGTGCGGCTTCTTCCGCTCGTATTTCGCCTTCGCCATACCCGCCTCCTAATTCACCAACCGCTATCTATTTTTTAATGATGGCTTCTGCAATATTCTTCGGCACCTGATCGTATCGGTCAAATTCCATACTGTAGGTTGCGCGCCCCTGCGTCCGAGATCGAAGGTCAGTGGCATAACCGAACATCTCCATTAAAGGCACGGCGGCATCAATCGCTTGAGCCCCAGCCCGAACCTTCATACCCTGCACTTTCCCCCTTCGCCCATTCAAATTACCGATAACGTCTCCCATGAACTCTTGAGGAACCAAGACTTCAACTTTCATAATGGGCTCGAGCAAGACAGGATCCGCTTTTTTGCATGCATCAGCAAAACCCATCGAAGCCGCAATTTTAAATGCCATTTCATTCGAATCAACGTCATGGTATGACCCATCAATGACGGTCACTTTCACGTCTCGCAGAGGATAGCCGGCGACCACTCCTGTCTCCATGCGCTCCCGAACGCCCTTTTCAATAGCAGGAATATATTCTTTGGGAATTGCGCCTCCCACGACC
Source organism: Nitrospira sp. (assembly GCA_025936075.1). Lineage (GTDB taxonomy): Bacteria > Nitrospirota > Nitrospiria > Nitrospirales > Nitrospiraceae > Nitrospira_D. The sequence continues at coordinate 650 of JAICUC010000046.1, forward strand.
TTATTAACAAACTCCAATCCCTTACCAGCCTCAGACGGCTCGACCGTCATGACGACATGGCCATACTGCCCCCGGCCGCCCGTTTGCTTGATGTATTTGGATTCCGCCTCAGCCTTCCGCCTGATCGTTTCCCTAAACGCCACCTCAGGCTTTCCGACGTTCGCTTCAACTTTGAATTCGCGCAACATTCGATCGACGATAATCTCGAGATGCAACTCTCCCATCCCAGCAATGATCGTCTGTGCCGTTTCTTCATCCGTCCGGACACGGAAGGAGGGATCTTCCTGCGCCAACTTCTGAAGTGCAAAGCCCATCTTTTCCTGATCCGGCTTGGTCTTCGGCTCAATCGCCATTGCAATAACAGGCTCAGGAAATTTCATAACTTCGAGCAATACCGGCTGCTTCTCATCTGCCAAGGTATCTCCAGTGGTGGCCCCCTTGAGACCTACCGCCGCGACAATGTCCCCGGCATGCACTTCATCGATCTCTTCTCTCTTATTGGCATGCATCTTCAAAAGACGACCGATCCGATCCTTCGTCCCCTTCGTCACGTTCAAGACCGGTGTGCCGGTCTTCAGCGTTCCGGAATAGACGCGGAAATAGGTCAATTGACCGGCAAATGGGTCGGACATGATTTTAAATGCCAACGCCGCAAACGGCTCGCCATCGTCCACCTTCCTTGCCACTTCCTTGTTGCTGTGAGGATCCACCCCCAGGACGGGAGGGATATCGAGCGGTGATGGCAAGTAGTCGACGACACCATCCAATAACTGCTGCACACCTTTATTCTTGAAGGCTGACCCGCAAAGCACGGGAGTAATCTTCATCGAAATGGTCCCGGCCCTGATCGCACGCATCACTTCTTCTTCCGTCAGCGGATGACCGTTCAAATATTTTTCCATCACCTGATCATCGAATTCGACGACTGCGTCGAGCATCTTCTCGCGGTACTCTTTTGCTTGAGCGAGGAGATCACCAGGAATTTCGTCGACCTTGTACTTCGCACCCAACGTCTCATCGTCGTAAAAGTACCCCTTCATCCTGACCAGATCGATAGATCCTCGAAATTCAGCTTCACGGCCGATGGGAATCTGGATAGGAACCGGCTTCGCCCCGAGTCGATCGATAATGGATTGAACGCTGCCATAAAAATCAGCCCCGACCCGATCCATCTTATTCATAAAGGCAATACGAGGGACGTGATATTTATCCGCTTGTCGCCAAACCGTCTCAGACTGAGGCTCAACACCCTGCACTGAATCAAACGCCGCCACCGCACCATCGAGCACCCGCAGTGAACGCTCTACTTCGATCGTAAAATCCACATGGCCCGGCGTATCAATAATATTGATGCGGTAGTCGCGCCAGAAACAGGTTGTCGCGGCGGCCGTAATGGTGATGCCCCGCTCCCGCTCCTGCTCCATCCAATCCATTGTGGCGGCGCCCTCATGAACCTCCCCTATCTTATGAGTCATACCCGTATAGTAGAGGATGCGCTCAGTGGTCGTAGTCTTGCCGGCATCAATGTGAGCCATGATACCGATGTTCCTTGTGCGCTCTAATGATGTCTGACGAGCCACTTCAACCCCTCTAAAAACACTTGTGCTGCAGATTAAGCCGCATCACACCGCTGCGATGTAGAAGCCCCTTGATCTGCGAATCGCAGCACGGCTCAACTGCAGCACAGAATGACGCTACCAGCGATAATGAGCGAACGCTTTATTGGCCTCCGCCATCCGATGCACGTCTTCCCGTTTCTTAACCGCAGCCCCCGTATTGTTCGACGCATCCAACAGCTCGGCTGCAAGCTTTTCACGCATACTTTTCCCACCGCGCGTACGGGCAAACTGCGATAACCAACGGAGCGCCAACGATACTCGGCGTGCCGGTCTAATTTCGACCGGAACCTGATAGGAGGCACCTCCCACCCGACGAGACTTGACTTCAACAATCGGCTTCACATTATCCACAGCTGCCTTAAACACTTTCAGTGGGTCGCTGCCGGTCTTTTCCTGGATAACATCAAATGCACCGTAGCATATCCGTTCCGTCGTACTCTTTTTCCCGCTACTCATCAGCGTGTTGATGAACTTCCCGACCAGTTTATCCCGGTATCGCACATCAGGAAGCACTTCGCGCTGACCCAAAAACCTACTGCGTGGCATATCAACCCATCCCCATCAATGTAATGATTTTCCAGACCCTAGAACCTACTTAGGCCGCTTTGCTCCATACTTTGAACGACTCTGCTTTCGGTCGGCCACACCCACCGCATCTAAAGCACCGCGCACGAGATGGTATCGAACACCAGGCAGGTCCTTAACGCGCCCCCCGCGCACAAGCACGATCGAGTGCTCCTGAAGATTGTGCCCCACGCCGGGTATATAGGTCGTCACTTCCATACCGTTCGTGAGGCGCACACGCGCAACTTTCCGCAATGCCGAATTCGGCTTCTTCGGTGTCGTCGTGTAGACGCGAAGGCAAACCCCTCTCTTCTGCGGACACGACTTGAGGGCAGGGCTCTTCGTCTTTGCTTTTACAAAGATCCGCCCTTTTCGAACCAGCTGATTGATCGTCGGCATCGCGTTCAGACCCTTTCAAAATGAACGAGCACTAACCGTCAAGTGCAGAGCCGCAGGATTATAGTGACGTAATCGATCACTGTCAAGCAGCAAGAATTCCGCTGTTTACTTATGACCGAGCCGCTTCTCCTGAAACCACCGAGACAGTTGCATCAGATGGCACAGCAGGTGCCTCAGGTGTAACACCTATGGGTGCTGCATCCGGTTTTTCACTAATAACGAACGTATCCCTGTATTCTTCAAACCCTGACCCCGCGGGAATCAACCGGCCTACAATGACGTTTTCTTTCAAGCCCAGCAAATTATCCTCGCGTCCATTGATCGCTGCTTCGGTGAGAACGCGGGTCGTTTCCTGGAACGATGCCGCAGAAATAAAACTGTCCGTCGTGAGGGCCGCCTTGGTAATCCCAAGCAGGACGGGCTTGCCTAAGGCAGGCTTCCCATCGTTGGCGAGCACCCGTTCGTTTTCTTTTTCGAAGACGCTCTTGCTGACTTGACTGCCCGGCAAGAACTGGGTGTCTCCCGGATCTTCGACCCGCACCTTCCTCAACATTTGCCGCACGATGATCTCGATGTGCTTGTCGTTGATCGACACTCCTTGCAATCGATACACGTCTTGAACCTCATCCACAAGGTACTTCTGCAACTCATTCGGCCCCAGCACATCAAGAATGTCATGCGGATTCGCCGATCCGTCCATCAACGGCTCGCCGGCCCGTACCCAGTCACCTTCATGGACATTGACGTGCTTGCCCTTGGGAATAAAGTATTCCTTCACATCGCCCATCTTATTGTCGACAAGAACTTTGCGTTGGCCTTTCACGAAACCGCCGTAAGAGACTTCTCCATCGATTTCGGTGATGACCGCCTGTTCTTTCGGCTTCCTCGCCTCGAACAGTTCCACCACGCGCGGAAGACCTCCCGTGATGTCCTTGGTCTTGGTCGTTTCGCGAGGGATCTTTGCCAAGACATCACCGGGATACACCGTGGCACCTTTCTCGACGAAAATATGGGCGCCGACCGGCAATAAGTACCTTGCCACAGCATTGGAGCCGCCGGTCACCTTGGCCGTCTTGCCGCTTTCATCTTTAATCGACACGCGAGGACGGAGCGTCTGGCCGGTATGTTCAATGATGACCTTGCGCGATAAACCGGTCACTTCGTCGAACTCATCCTTCATCGTGACACCTTCGACGATATCGCCATACGCCACCTTCCCACCGACCTCCGTCAAAATAGTCAGAGAATACGGGTCCCACTCGACTAATTTCTGGCCGACGACCACCGGATCGCCGTCTTTAATCTTGATCTTGGCCCCATACACCACGGGGTACTTTTCACGTTCTCGTCCGCTGTCGTCGACGATAGCAATCTTCGTATTGCGATTCATAACGACCCATTCACCTTCTTTATTCCTCACCGCGATACCGGCGTTGTGAATATCGGCGTTCTTTTTGGCATCGAAACTCATGAACTTAATTCGCCCGGTATGCTTCGCCTCCAGCACCGTTTGTTCGACGACCTTGCTGGCCGTGCCGCCGATGTGGAAGGTCCGCATCGTCAGCTGCGTGCCCGGCTCGCCGATGGATTGCGCGGCAATGACACCGACCGGCTCACCTTTTTCCACCAGCCGCCCCCGTGCCAGATCGCGGCCATAACAGGCACGACAGACTCCACGCGGTGATTGACAGGTCAGCACGGATCGAATCTTGACACGGTCGACTCCGGCTTCAACGACCGACTTCGTCAAGTCTTCGTTGATTTCTTCATTCCAAGACACGATGATTTCACCCGTAACGGGGTCACGAATATCTTCCGCCGCCAAACGACCGAGGATGCGCTCCTCCAACGGCTGGATAATTTCACCGCCTTCCACTAAGGCGCTGACGGTGATGCCATCGCGCGTCCCACAATCGATTTCGTTGATAATGACGTCCTGAGCGATATCGACCAATCGCCGAGTGAGATAACCCGAGTTGGCGGTCTTCAGCGCCGTGTCGGCGAGACCTTTACGAGCACCGTGGGTGGAGATGAAGTACTGCAACACCGTCAACCCTTCACGGAAGTTGGCGGTGATCGGCGTTTCGATGATCTCACCGGACGGTTTGGCCATCAGCCCACGCATGCCGCCCAACTGCCGAATCTGCTGGGAGCTGCCTCGAGCGCCTGAATCGGCCATCATGAAGATCGGATTGAATGATTCGGCCTTCGCCGGATCACCTCCGGCCCCGAGTTCCTTCATCATCTCATTGGCAACCTGCTCAGTGACATGCGCCCAAATATCGATCACTTTGTTGTATCGTTCGCCGTTCGTGATCAAGCCTTCTGAATACTGCTTCTCGATCTCATTCACTTCGCGCTGCGCCTTCCCAATGAAGTCTTCCTTCTTACTCGGGATATGCATATTGTCGATGCAGATCGACAAGCCGGCTCTGGTCGCATAGGTAAACCCGATGTCTTTGATTTTATCTAGAAACTCGACCGTGTCTCGATGACCGGTCTGTCGATACACGGCGTCAATGAGTTTCGTCATCTCCTTTTTGGTCATGAGCTTGTTCGCATTCGCGAACGGCAAGCCCGGAGGAAGAATCTCGGACAACAGAACGCGACCGACGGTCGTTTGCATCAATGTACCGGCAATGCGGACCTTGATGCGCGCATGCTCTTCCACTTCCCGTGCATCAAAGGCGATCCTCACTTCCTCGGGAGACCCAAACACCTTGCCCTCACCCTTTGTGCCTAGCCGCTCTTTCGTCAACCAATAACAACCCAACACCATATCTTGCGACGGCACCGCGATCGGCTTGCCGTTGGCCGGGGAAAGAATGTTATTAATCGACATCATGAGGACCCGTGCTTCAACCTGCGCTTCAACGGACAATGGAACGTGCACCGCCATTTGATCCCCATCGAAGTCCGCATTGAACGCCGCGCAAACGAGCGGGTGCAATCGGATCGCCTTACCTTCCACCAATACAGGATCGAATGCCTGGATACCCAATCGATGGAGCGTCGGCGCTCGATTCAGCAATACCGGATGCTCCCGGATCACTTCATCGAGAACATCCCAGACCTCAGGCCGTTCTTTTTCGACCAGTCGTTTGGCGCTCTTAATGGTGGTGGCCGCTCCTCTGGCTTCCAGCTTGTGGAAGATGAACGGCTTGAACAATTCCAGCGCCATTTTCTTCGGTAACCCGCACTGATGGAGGCGCAACTCCGGCCCGACGACGATCACGGTACGGCCGGAATAATCGACGCGTTTCCCGAGCAGGTTCTGCCGGAACCGTCCCTGCTTTCCCTTCAGCATGTCACTTAACGATTTCAACGGGCGTTTGTTGGGGCCACGAATCGCGCGCCCGCGGCGACCGTTGTCGAAAAGGGCATCCACGGCCTCCTGCAACATCCGCATCTCATTCCTGATGATGACGCCGGGTGCCTTCAGCTCCATCAATCGTTTCAACCGATTATTTCGGTTGATTACGCGACGGTAGAGGTCGTTCAGATCGGACGTAGCGAATCGTCCCCCATCGAGCGGAACCAGGGGACGCAACTCCGGCGGCAGCACCGGAATAACATCCATGATCATCCATTCCGGCTTATTCCCGGATTTGCGGAATGCCTCCAGCACTTTCAAGCGCTTGGCGTACTTCTTCTTCATGGCCGCCGAGGTCGACGCTTTTGCCTTTACTTGTAGGTCATCCCACAGCGCATTGATGTCGATCTTCCTCAGTAAGTCGCGGATGGCTTCCGCGCCGATTCCGATCTTAAACCCGCTTGAACCGAATTCAGAAACAAGAGTACGTAACTTATCCTCCGGCACCAATTCCTTTTCCGCCAGATCGGTCGAGCCCGGATCCACACACACATAACTTTCAAAATAGAGAATTTTTTCGAGCTGCTTGAGGCTCATATCGAGCAAGGTGCCGATCCGACTCGGGACACCCTTTAGAAACCAAATATGGGCGACGGGCGCAGCCAGCTCAATATGCCCCATCCGTTCGCGCCGAACCTTGGATTGAATCACCTCGACACCACATTTGTCGCACACGATCCCACGGTGCTTCATGCGCTTGTACTTCCCGCAATTGCACTCCCAGTCCTTGGTAGGGCCGAAGATCTTGGCACAAAACAGCCCGTCTTTTTCCGGTTTGAACGACCGATAGTTGATCGTTTCCGGTTTCTTGACTTCACCATACGACCACGACCGAATTTTCTCGGGCGATGCAATACGAATCCGCATCGAATCGAACGACACCGAATCCCGTTGCTTTTCAAATAGTGTATATACGCCTTCCAAGGTAGTGACCTCCTCTGATGCCGGGTTTCAGCCGGCACACAAGCGGTTAGTCTTGTGTCTTGACCAACTCTACGTCGAGTCCCAAGCTCTGTAATTCTTTGACCAACACATTGAACGACTCCGGCAATCCGGGCTCGAGGAACGGCTCACCTTTGACAATCGCTTCATACATACGTGATCGACCCGGCACATCGTCTGATTTGACGGTAAGGAACTCTTGCAGAGTCGATGCCGCCCCATAGGCCTGCAACGCCCAGACTTCCATTTCTCCCAACCGCTGACCTCCGAATTGAGCCTTGCCGCCCAGAGGCTGCTGGGTCACGAGAGAATAGGGACCGATTGACCGCGCATGGATCTTGTCGTCCACCAGGTGGTGGAGCTTCAGCACGTACATATACCCGACAGTGACCGGACTTCCGAACGGCTCGCCGGTCTTACCGTCGATGAGTTGCGACTGGCCGCTCACCGGCAATTTGGCTTTTTTCAGCAGATCCTTAATTTCCCTCTCTGCAGCGCCATCGAAGACGGGACTGGCAACTTGAATACCCAAAGCCTTAGCCGCCCATCCAAGGTGAGTCTCTAGGATTTGCCCGACGTTCATACGTGACGGCACACCCAGAGGATTGAGCACGATTTCCACCGGAGTCCCATCCGGGAGATACGGCATATCTTCTTCGGGTAAAACCCTCGACACGACACCCTTATTGCCGTGCCGGCCAGCCATCTTGTCGCCGACCTGAATCTTGCGTTTCATGGCGATGTAAACCTTGACGAGCTTAATGACACCGGGAGGCAGCTCATCCCCTCGCTTTAAGCGCCCTACCTTTTCATCATACAGTGTTTGGAGGATTTCAATCTGCTCTTTCGCCCGTCGCTCGACATCTTCCAGTTCTTTTTGTTCATCAGAATCACTCAGAATGATGTGCCGCACCGTGTCGTCCGGCAACCGCCTGAGAACCTCCGCCGTCAGTTTACCCTTCTTCTTCAAAATGACATCGCCGCTCTCAGGATCCATCAGATCGCGACCGACCACTTTGCCGAGCAACAGCTTCCGAATCTTCTTCGTCTTTTCTTCATCGATGATCCGCAGCTCTTCATGGTGATCATGCTGCAACTTCATCTGATCGTCGGTCTCAATGCTCTTGGAACGCTCGTCTTTGTCGAGCCCTTTGCGAGAGAAAATTTTGACATCGACCACGATACCTTCCACTCCCGGAGGCACGGTCAATGATGTATCCTTCACATCGCCCGCCTTCTCGCCGAAGATCGCGCGGAGCAGCTTCTCTTCCGGCGTCAGTTGGGTTTCACCTTTGGGCGTCACCTTTCCCACCAAAATATCGCCCGGCTTGACCTCCGCACCGATGCGGATGATCCCGCTCTCGTCCAAATTCCTCAGCGCCTCTTCTCCGACATTGGGAATATCTCGTGTCACATCTTCTTTCCCCAACTTGGTATCCCTGGCTTCGACCTCAAACTCTTCGATGTGGATCGAGGTGAAGGCGTCCTCGCGAACCAATTTTTCACTGAGGAGAATGGCGTCCTCGAAGTTGTATCCACCCCACGGCATGAACGCCACAAGAACGTTCTTGCCCAGCGCGAGCTCCCCATGATCAATCGCCGGTCCATCTCCAAGTACCTGTCCTTTTTTGACCGGCTGGCCGATCCGAACGACGGGGGTCTGAGTAATGCAGGTATTTTGATTCGATCTCTGGAATTTGATCAGATCATAGACGTCCAGTCCTGAGTCTTTCCCCCTCTTGCCGTCCTTTGAATCGGCCCGCACCACGATGCGGGTGGCATCGACGCTTTCCACGACCCCCGCTCGGCGAGCCTGGATGACATACCCGGAATCCCGCGCCACCACCGCTTCCATCCCGGTCCCAACCAGTGGAGCCTCGGACGTCACGAGGGGAACCGCTTGGCGCTGCATGTTGGAGCCCATCAGCGCACGGTTGGCATCGTCATGTTCCAGAAACGGAACGAGCGCGGTCGCGACACTCACCACTTGCTTCGGCGATACGTCCATGTACTCAATCTTATCCGGAGTGGCCAGGACAAAGTCTCCACCGTGCCGGCAGGAGACGGTTTCCGATACCAACCTGCCTCCTCCGTCCAATTTTGAGTTGGCTTGGGCGATGATGTATTTATCACCCTCGATCGCCGAGAGAAACTCGATTTCATCCGTCACACGCCCCTTGCCGACTTTCCGATAGGGTGCCTCAATGAATCCGAACTGGTTGATCCGTGCGTAGGTCGCCAGCGATGTAATCAATCCGATATTGGGGCCTTCCGGTGTCTCGATCGGACAAATGCGACTGTAGTGGGACGGATGCACGTCTCGAACTTCGAACCCGGCCCGCTCTCTCGTGAGTCCGCCGGGGCCAAGAGCCGACAGGCGCCGTTTATGCGTGATCTCGGCCAGTGGGTTCGTTTGGTCCATGAATTGAGACAGTTGGCTGCTGCTGAAAAACTCCTTGACGGCCGCGACAACCGGTTTGGCATTAATCAAGTCATGCGGCAGCACCGTTTCCATATCAAGAAGATTCATGCGCTCCTTGATGCTTCGCTCCATCCGCACCAAACCCAGACGGAATTGATTTTCCAGAAGTTCGCCGACGGACCGCACACGGCGATTACCTAAATGATCGATATCGTCGATTTCCCCCTTGCCGATCTTCAGATTGACGAGGTAGCGGATAACCTCCACGATGTCTTGAGCGGTCAGAGTACGCTGCTCGAGCGGCAAATCCAAACCAAGCTTTTTGTTCAGCTTGAGCCGGCCGACCGGAGACAAATCGTAGCGTTTGGAATTCAGGAATAGATTGTCGAACAGTGCCCTTGCCGTATCAACGGACGGCGTCTCACCTGGGCGAAGACGACGGTAGATTTCGACCATCGCTTCCTCTTTCGATCCGATTTTTTCCATCTCCAAGGTGTCCAGAATCACCGGTGTCGCGGTCGCCATATCCAGATAAATGACCTTGAATTCTTCCACATCGCTTTCCGCGATCTGTTCGACCATCTCGGCCGTCAATCGCTGATTTTTCTCCGCCAATTTGTTCTTCTTCGAGTCGACCAATTCCGTAAGAATGGCACGCCCTACCAACTCCGTGGGCAGCAAGGGAATCTCCTTCACCCCCGAGGCCTTCAGTTTGGCAATCACGCCCTTCGTCAACCTGGCTCCTTCCCGCACCAACGGTTCCTTGCCGCCTTTGTCCGTCACCTCGGCGGAACACCGAAGTCCGTGATGGATCTCAGGATCCAGCTTGCGGAACATTTTCCCGTTCGACACGCGAATTTCTTCCACGGGATAGTACATCTTCAGCAAGTCGTCGCTCGAGAAACCGAATGCTTTCAGCAGAATGGTGGCCGGCATTTTTCGGCGGCGGTCGATCCGCACATAGAGAATATCCCTCGCATCGAATTCGAAATCGAGCCATGAGCCCCGATAAGGAATAATCCGGGCGGAATACAATACCTTGCCGCTTGCATGGGTCCGACCCTTATCATGCGTAAACGACGCACCCGGCGAGCGGTGAAGCTGGCTGACGACGACTCGCTCGGTCCCGTTGACGATAAAGGTTCCCCGCTCGGTCATGAGCGGCAATTCACCGACATAGACTTCCTGCTCACGCACATCGAGCACTTTCTTGCGAGGTCCCTTGTCCTCCTTATCGAGCACGACCAGGCGGACACGCAGCTTCAACGGAACCGCGAAGGTCATACCTTGCTCAAGACATTCGCGCTCGTCGTACTTGGGTATACCTAAGGTGTAACTCGAAAATTCAAGCACGGCCGTATTGTTATAATCCGGGATTGGGAACACGCTTGCCAACGCCGCCTGCAATCCATGATCCTTCCGACGTTCCGATTCGACCTCGAACTGCAAAAACTCTTCGTATGAGCGCTTCTGAATTTCGATCAGATCTGGAATATCGATGTTGGTTCGAATACGAGAAAAATCTTTCCGCTCGACGAATTCTTGTAACGTCGTTTCGGACATTCCTACTCCTCCACGCTGGTTGGCGGTGAACGGAAGTCACTGGTCATCGGCCATTCAGTCAACGAGGCTGGCACGACCGCGCTTCGACAATTGACCAATGATCAGTAACCAGTGATCGATGACAGCTCTACTTGATTTCGACCTTCGCACCGCTTTCTTCGAGCTTCTTCTTGATCGTATCGGCTTCTTCCTTGGCCACCCCAGTCTTCACCGGCTTCGGCGCGCCCTCCACGAGATCCTTGGCTTCCTTCAGACCCAGACTCGTGAGCTCACGCACCACCTTAATGATCTGGATTTTCTTGTCGGCCGGCGCCGAAGCGAGAACGACGTCGAATGCCGTTTTCTCTTCGGCAGGAGCAGCTGCCCCACCGCCCGCCGCCGGAGCCGCAGCTACTGCGACCGGCGCCGCCGCCGTGACGCCGAACCGCGCCTCAAGCCCCTTCACCAGTTCGGCCAGATCGAGCACGCTCATGCTTTCGATCGCCTTAATCAATTCCTCTTGCGACAATTTTCCTTCCGTAGCTGGCATGTCCCCTTCTCCTTTCCGTTTATCTTGAATGGCTGCAATGACTCGTACAAACTTCGACAAGACCGCGCTCAACGTATAGACGACGCCGCGAATCGGCCCTTGCATGGCCGACAGCAGCATGGCAACGAGCACTTCCTTCTTCGGCAGATTCGCAACGGCGGCCAGTTCAGCCGGCTCAAGGATCTTGCCTTCCAGCACCCCTGCCGTCATCCGAATCTTCTCTTCGCGCTTCTCCGCACCGATGAAATCCTTCAGCACCTTTGTCGGCAACACCGGATCGTCATAACCGATGATCACTCCGGTCGGACCCTTGAGATGCGCCTTGAGGCCGGCCAATATCGTCCCCTCCGCGGCACGCGCGGCGAGCGTATTCTTCACGATTCGATATTCCGCCTTTGCCCCACGGAGTTGCTTGCGCAACTCGGTGACCTGGTTGACCGGAAGCCCGACGCATTCCGTCAGAATGGCCAACCGTGCGCGACCGAATTTCTCGGTCAATTCGGCTACCGCCGTAACCTTCTCTTCCTTCTTCATCGCTCCCTCTTTCGTCGTTAATCGTTATTCGTTAAACGTCAACCGTTTCGACGATTCACGATTAACGTTGAATAGCCTTTAGCTCCACTGCTTTGTCAGCGCAACGGTATCCAATTTCACTCCGGGCCCCATCGTGCTCGCGATAGTGGCGCTCTTCAGATAACGTCCCTTGCATGAAGCCGGCTTCGCCTTGATGACGGATTCAATGATGGCCGATGCATTGTCGTACAGCTTCGTGGGATCGAAAGATACTTTTCCGACCGGCACGTGTACGATACCGGCCTTCTCAACCTTGAATTCGACACGTCCTTTTCGGATGTCGGCAACTGCTTTTCCGACTTCGAAAGTCACGGTGCCGGTTTTGGGATTCGGCATCAGTCCTCGGGGCCCAAGCACCTTACCGAGTTTCCCGACGGAGGCCATAAGGTCCGGCGTGGAAATTGCGCAATCGAAATCCATCCAGCCGCCCTTGATCTTTTCCATCAAGTCGTCGGCCCCGACGTAGTCCGCCCCCGCTTGCCGCGCCTCCTGCTCCTTTTCACCCTTGGCAAACACCAAGACACGGACCTTTTTCCCTGTTCCATGGGGAAGCGAAGCCGTCCCTCGGACCAGCTGATCCGAGCGCTTCGGATCGATTCCCAGCCTGAGCGCGAGATCGACCGATTCGTCAAACTTCGCATAGGCCGATCGTTTCACGGTTTCAACGGCCTCACGCAATCCATAGGCGCGCGGCTCGACATTCTTGATCGCCCCATTCATTTTCTTTCCCATAACCAGACGCTCCTTCGATCCCCGAATTAGCCTTGAATGACTACCCCCATACTACGTGCGGTCCCCTCGATAATTTTGGTCGCCCCTTCCACATCAGCCGCGTTCAAATCGGCCATCTTTTTCCGCGCAATTTCGTTCAACTGCTGCCTGGTGATTTTCCCCACTTTATCCTTCTGCGGCACACCGGATCCCTTGATGATTCCCGCGGCCTTCTTCAGGAGATCCGAAGCCGGGGGCGTCTTCATGATGAAGCTGAAGGTACGGTCCTTATAGACCGTAATGATGACAGGGATAATGCTGTCCCCATCCTTTTGGGTCTTGGCATTGAACTGCTTGCAAAACTCCATAATATTGACCCCATGCTGACCCAAGGAGGGACCGACAGGAGGAGCCGGGTTGGCCTTACCGGCCGGAATTTGCAACTTGATCTGTGCCGAAATTTCTTTCGCCATTTGATTTTCTTTCTCCTTCGCGACCGACCATCAATTTTCGGTCTTCAATCGTGACTGAAGACCGACGTCGACCGATCGGCTTAAATCCGTTCAACCTGTAAGAATCCTAATTCAACCGGGGTCGATCGGCCGAAGATGCTCACCATCACCTTCAACCGGCTATGGTCCTGATCGACTTCATCGACGACGCCGTTGAACCCAAGGAAGGGACCATCGATGATACGAACGTTGTCGCTTTTAATGAATTTGACCTGCTCCCGTGGCTCGGCCTGACCCGCATCGACCTGCTTGAGCAAGGACTCCACTTCCTCATTCGTCAGCGGAGTCGGAACCGTGCCTCCTCCGACAAATCCCGTCACTTTCGGCGTCTCCTTGATCATCTGCAAGGTCTCATCCCCCAAGGGCGACTCCAACTCCACGAGGACGTAGCCGGGGAAAAACTTTCGTCGAGACGTCCGTCGCTTCCCGTCTTTAATTTCGATCACATCTTCTGTCGGAACGAGCACCTGCCCGACCTTTTCGACAAGTCCCATTTGATTTGCGCGCTCGACGAGGCTGGTCTTCACTCGCCCTTCAAAACCCGCGTACGTATGGATGACGTACCAGTTCTTTGTCATGCACCACCCTCAGGTCTTCGATGAATTACCGCTGAATTCCTCTTACCTCTGCTCGGCAGGCTTAGATGAATTTGCCGACCAACCAAGAAAGGAACGAGTCAATGACGGACAAATACAGCGACATCAAGATGCAGAACACGATCACCACCGTCGTGGAGCCGATGGTCTCCGCACGACTCGGAAACGAAACTTTTTTCAGCTCTGCCCGCACGTCCGTCACGAACTGTCGAATTGATTCTGTCATACGCTTAAACATCAGTGACTCCGTCTTCCAGGGTCCGACTTGTGAAATTCTCAGCGACTACGAACCTTACACAAGCCGCCGCCATACACCCTAATATTACAACTATTACAACCCCGGAGATACCTCCTCCATCTGCCACGATCTTCTATGGCAGTCGGTACGAGCAAGCTTCCTTAATCCCTCAACTGCACTTGCGGCATTTATCCGTCGACCCTAATTAGCGAAGCCGACGGCACGGCAAGCGTTTATATCTCAACCAACCACCAAGGTGTCTATCCAGGCGCCAAGATTCATACGATGGCGCCTGGTACGAGCAAGCTTGGGATGGCAGGGGCACTAGGATTTGAACCCAGACTCTCGGTTTTGGAGACCGATGTGCTGCCATTAACACCATGCCCCTACTCGAACGTGAGACACGAGGCGTGAGACGTCAGCCAATCGGTGAGGCCTCTCACCCCACGCGTCATTCCTTAGCGTCCCACCCTATTTCACCTCTTTATGAGGCGTGTGCTTTCGGCAGAACTTACAGAATTTGTTCCGTTCCAACCGATCCGGATCGTTTTTCTTGTTTTTCATGGACGAGTAATTCCGCTGTTTGCAGAGCGTACAAGCCATGTCGATGATTTCGCGCATTTTCTGCCCCGTAATTCGTCATCCGCCGTTCGTCAAACGCAAACTCGGAGCTCACTTCTCCCTGACCCACGGTTGACGCGCGACGATTAACGCCCTTTCTTACGCCAGAATTTCCGTAACGACGCCCGAGCCGACCGTCTTGCCACCCTCCCGCACTGCAAACCGCAACCCCTGATCCATCGCGATCGGGCTGATCAACTCCGCCGTCACACTGACGTTGTCGCCCGGCATCACCATCTCGACCCCCGGATTGAGCTGCACCACCCCCGTCACGTCCGTCGTCCGGAAGTAGAACTGCGGCCGATACCCGTTGAAGAACGGCGTATGCCGCCCCCCTTCTTCCTTCGTCAACACATAGATCTCCGCCTTGAACTTCGTATGCGGCGTGATCGTCTTGGGCTTGCACAACACCATCCCCCGCTCGACGTCTTCTTTCTTGGTGCCCCGTAACAGCACGCCGATGTTGTCTCCCGCCTGCCCTTCATCGAGCACTTTGCGGAACATCTCCACGCCCGTCACCACCGTACTCTGCGTGGGCCGCAGGCCCACGATCTCGATTTCATCGCCCACTTTCACAATGCCTCGCTCACAACGCCCCGTCACCACCGTCCCGCGGCCACTGATGGTAAACACGTCTTCGATCGGCATGAGAAAGGGCTTGTCGATCGGCCGTTGCGGCGTCGGAATGTACGTATCCACCGCCTCTAACAGCTTCAGGATGCTGGGCACGCCCAATTCACCCTGATCCGCCTCCATCGCCTTCAACGCACTGCCATGGATGATCGGGGTCTTGTCCCCCGGAAACCCGTACTTCGTCAGCAGTTCCCGCACTTCCAACTCCACCAACTCCAAGAGCTCTTTATCATCGACTTTGTCGGCCTTGTTCAAGAACACGACGATGTAGGGCACCCCCACTTGCCGCGCCAACAGAATGTGCTCGCGCGTCTGCGGCATGGGCCCGTCCGCCGCACTGACGACTAGGATCGCCCCGTCCATCTGCGCCGCCCCGGTGATCATGTTCTTCACATAGTCGGCGTGCCCCGGGCAATCGACGTGGGCATAATGCCGCTGATCCGTCTCATACTCCACGTGGCTGATCGCGATGGTCATGATCTTCGTCGCATCCCGGCGTCCTTGGCTCTCGCTCGCCTTCGCCACTTCGTCATAGCTCACGAACTTCGCCATCCCTTTGTCGGCACACACTTTCGTCAAGGCCGCCGTCAACGTCGTCTTCCCGTGGTCCACGTGCCCGATCGTCCCGATGTTCACGTGCGGCTTCTTCCGCTCGTATTTCGCCTTCGCCATACCCGCCTCC
>JAICUC010000170.1 GCA_025936075.1 Nitrospira sp.
ATGTGACGATGGTCTGGCATAAGGAGACATCGCTAACCGGGCTGGATGCGGTGATCCTGCCGGGAGGATTTTCGTACGGTGATTATCTCCGGACCGGCGCGATTGCGCGATTTTCTCCGGTCATGCAAGCGGTGAAGCAATATGCGGCCCAGGGCGGATTGGTACTGGGTATTTGCAATGGATTCCAGATTCTGCTGGAAGCGGGTTTGTTGCCGGGCGCCATGTTACGAAATAAGTCGCTGCACTTTATCTGTCGCGAGACCTACGTCAAAGTGGAGAACGCTGCGACGCCGTTTACAAATGTCTGCAAGTCAGGACAGGTGCTCAAAATCCCGATCGCTCATGCGGATGGGAATTACTACACCGATCCAGTGACATTGGCCGGACTTCAGGCCAACGCGCAGATCGTCTTCCGTTATTGCACGGCGGATGGGAAGGTGACGCCGGAAGTTTGTCCGAACGGCTCGCTCAATAATATTGCGGGCATCCGGAATGCCGGAGGCAACGTCCTGGGGATGATGCCGCATCCTGAGCGATGTGCCGAGGTGATGTTGGGCAATGAAGACGGGCGGGCGATCTTCCAATCAATGATCGCGTCTTTGGAGCGGAAGGAGTTGGCGGGAGCGCGGTGAGCGTATCCACGGCGATTTGGCCGGGATCGCTCTTCGGAGGATTGAAGATGAGAAGTGGCCACGGTAAAGTATTGTGTCGGTTGGTGTGCTTAGTCGTACATTTCTTCATAAAATGAGGAGGGTCGAGATGAGACGTGTAGGTGCAGTGTTGGCGGCGGTCGGTCTGTTGACTTTAGGAGTCGGTGTCAATGTTTGGGCTGCGGCAGATGACGGCAGCAAGGTAACGATAAAGAGTCCGGCACAGGGTCAGAAGGTGAAAAGTGACGTCGAAATCGTCTACGATCTCGAAAAGGGAAGCAAGGCGACGCACGTCCATTGTTTTGTGGATGGGGAATATCAGAAGGGATGGAAAGGAACGGTCAAGGGAATGTCACCCGGAACTCGTGAGATCAAGCTCGTGGCGGCAGATAAGGATCATGAAACCTTAGCCGCTGAATCATCGGTAAAGGTGGAAGTGCAGTAGAACAGGATTAGGGTTCGTTGATCACATAGACCGACTCGGCGAGGCGCCGGGATGCGCGCTTCGCCGGTCATGTTGAGCGCTGCTTGCAGCGATGCCATGCATACCCTGGTATTCGGAACATCCCATAGAAGTTTTGTCGCTGCGACTGCTAGGTCGTGATACAGGCCGGCATGCCACTCATCACCCAAGACCTCATCGCTCAGCACAACCTCACGGGCGATGAATATCAAAAAATCATCGACATCCTTGGGCGTGGGCCCAATTTGACGGAACTGGGCATGTTCTCGGTGATGTGGTCCGAGCACTGCTCCTACAAGAGTTCTCGGGTACACTTGAAAAAACTGCCGACGACCGGGCCTCGTGTCGTGCAAGGACCGGGCGAAAACGCGGGGGCGGTCGATATCGGAGACGGGCTGTGTGTGATCTTCAAGATGGAATCGCATAACCATCCATCATTTATCGAGCCCTACCAGGGCGCCGCCACGGGGGTCGGCGGCATTCTGCGTGACATCTTCACGATGGGAGCGAGGCCGATCGCGCTGCTTGATTCACTACGGTTCGGCGAATTGCACTCGCCGAAAAATCGCCATCTCATGAAAGGGGTTGTCTCCGGCATCGCGGGTTACGGTAATTGCATGGGTGTCCCGACCGTGGGAGGGGAGATTGTCTTCAACGACATCTATGCCCTTAATCCGTTGGTCAATGTGTTTTGTCTCGGCCTTGCCCATCAGGACAAGATCTTCCGCGGCACTGCTGCAGGCGTCGGGAATCCCGTCATCTATTTCGGCTCCAAAACAGGCCGCGATGGGATTCATGGAGCAACGATGGCGTCCGATTCGTTCGATGATCAGTCGGAACAAAAGCGTCCGACCGTCCAGGTCGGGGATCCTTTTACGGAAAAGTTGTTGCTGGAAGCCTGTCTGGAACTGATGGAACGCGATCTACTCGTCGGGATTCAAGATATGGGTGCTGCAGGACTGACGAGTTCCGCTTGCGAAATGGCCTCACGCGCCGGCAACGGGATCGAGTTGGACCTTACGGTGGTGCCTCGTCGCGAGCCCGGTATGACGCCTTATGAAATCATGTTGTCGGAATCGCAGGAGCGTATGCTGATGGTGGCGAAAGCCGGCAAGGAAGAGGAGTGCATCGAGATTTGCCGGAAATGGGATCTGGACGTCGCCGTGGTCGGGAAAGTGACCGCCGACGGAATCTTGCGAGTCATGGATCAGGGGAACGTCGTCGCGGAAATTCCGGCGAAGGCATTGGCCGACGACGGACCTCGATATGAACGGCCCTACCAACCGCCGGCCTATCAGGATATGTTGACGAACCTCAACTACGACGCCATTCCCGATGTGAAGGATGCGAATGCGGCATTGCTGGCCTTGTTGGAGTCGCCGACGATCGCCAGCAAACGGTGGGTGTACGAACAATACGATCACATGGTGCGGACGAACACCAAGGTGCGTCCCGGTTCCGATGCGGCGGTAGTGCGCATCAAAGGCACGAAGAAGGCTGTGGCGATGACGGTGGATTGCAACAGCCGCTATTGTTTGTTGAACCCCTATGAAGGGGCTCGGCTGGCGGTGGCCGAGGCGGCGAGGAATCTTGTCTGCTCAGGCGCCGTACCGATCGGCTTGACGGATTGTCTCAATTTCGGCAATCCAGAGCGGCCCGATATCATGTGGCAGTTCGCCATGGCGATCGAAGGGATGAAAGATGCCTGCGAACATTTCGAAATTCCGATCGTCAGCGGGAACGTCAGCTTTTACAATGAAACCAACGGACTCTCCATTTATCCAACCCCCATGCTGGGTATGGTCGGGTTGATCGATGACGCTGAACGGTCGATGACTCAGTGGTTCAAGCAAGACGGCGACGATATTATCCTCCTGGGCTCTTGCCGTGAGGATTTGGGTGGATCGGAGTACCTCAAGGTCGTCCATGCTCGCGAACAGGGATCGCCGCCCTTTCTAAGCCTGAATGCGGAGAAGACGCTCCATGACTGTGTGCTGTCGCTGATTCATGATGGACTTCTGCAGTCCGCGCATGATTGCTCGGAGGGAGGTATCGCTGTTGCTTTGGCGGAAAGCTGTATCTCCGGTCACGAGCGGACCATAGGCGCTGTGGTAAGATTGTCCAGAGGCAGGCTGCGAAAAGATTCCGTTCTTTTTGGCGAAAGCCAGTCCAGGATCGTGATCTCTGCCAATCCGGTCCATCGAGAGGCCATCCTCCACCATGCGAGACGTGTTGGTGTGCCGGCTGAAGTGATTGGAGCGGCATCAGGTGAGCGATTGGTGGTGTCCGTCGGAAACGACGGTCCGGCGGAACCGGTGATCGATCAACCGGTGACGGTGCTTTGGGATCGATGGGCATTTTCTGTGGAGCGATCGTTGAACCAAGCCTAATTGAGTGGACCGTTGAGAATTATGAATAGAGAGCTGCCGATCGTATCTCCCGATAAGTTTCACGACGAGTGCGCCGTCTTCGGCGTCTTCGGCCACGAAGAAGCCGCTAATCTGACCTACCTTGGATTGTACGCACTGCAGCACCGCGGGCAAGAGGCGTCAGGGATCGTTGCAGGAGATGGAGACCAATTCTTTATACAGAAAGGCATGGGTCTCATCGCCGACATTTTTCACAAATCCGTGCTGGAGAAACTGCCCGGCCATATGGCTATCGGGCACAATCGCTACTCCACTGCCGGTGGCCACGATCTGAAGAACGTGCAGCCACTGACGGTGAATTTTGCACTTGGTAATTTGGCCTTGGCTCACAATGGCAATCTCATCAATGCTCAAATGCTTCGACACGAACTCGAAGCGTACGGGGCGATCTTCCAGTCCACATCGGACAGCGAGGTCATTATCCATCTCATCGCACACTCGCGAGCAGGCTCATTTCTCGCACGGGTGGTCGATGCTTTGAGCCAAGTTCGAGGTGCGTTCTCAGTTGTATTGATGACCGACAACGGACTTATTGCCGCTCGTGATCCCTACGGGCTCAGGCCGCTGTGCATCGGACGCCTGCGCAGCAGCTGGATTGTGGCGTCCGAAACCTGCGCGTTTGACTTGCTCGATGCCGAGTATGTTCGAGAGGTAGAACCGGGTGAATTGATCGTCATCAGCGATCAGGGACTCGACAGTCATCATCCGTTCCCAAAGAAGAATCAGGCCATGTGTGTGTTTGAGTACGTCTATTTTGCGAGGCCGGACAGCCGCATTTTCGGGGCCAATGCCGTGTACGCCACACGTAAGGCATTGGGTCGGCAGTTGGCCCAAGAGGCATGGGTACCGGCGGACGTCGTCATTCCCGTTCCCGACTCCGGTGTGCCGGCTGCGCTCGGCTATTCCGAAGGGGCGGGAATCCGGTTTGAAACCGGTTTGATCCGCAACCACTACGTCGGACGGACGTTCATTGAACCGGAACAGTCGATTCGTCACTTCGGAGTCAAGGTGAAGTTGAATGCCGTTCCCGAAGTGTTGGATGGGAAACGGGTCGTCGTCATCGACGACTCGTTGGTGCGTGGCACGACGAGCCGTAAGATCGTCAAGATGATTCGACAAGCAGGGGCGAAAGAAGTCCACATGCGCATTAGCTCTCCTCCAATCGTCTCGCCCTGTTTTTACGGAATCGACACACCGACGAAAAAAGAGCTGATTGCCTCCGATCACTCGACGGAAGAAATCCGCAAGTACATCACGGCTGACAGTTTGGCGTATCTTAGCCTTGACGGCATGTTAAAATCCGCCCCAAGGACGCCCGATCAGTACTGTACGGCCTGTTTTACTGAGCGCTATCCTATCCCGTTTACCCGCGCAGAAGAGCTTCAGTTAGGCCTGTTCGAATCAGCGCGCTGAACTGGTTCTGCACGGAAGACATGACGCCTCCAAAGGAAGACAATCAGAAAGCCCTGCAGCCACGGGGCAGGCGCCGAGTGCAGGTTGACTATCCGGCTTTATTCACGGGAGATGAACGATCAGGCCATGGAACGGTTACCAATCTGACGATTACCGGGTGTGAGATCGAGAGCCGGATTCAATTCCCCATCGGAGCCGGTCTGAGTCTACATGTGCAAGCTTCGGAGGCTCGTCCTCCGATTATCATTGCCCTCGCCATCGTCCGTTGGAAGAATGGAGATCGATTCGGACTCGAGTTCGTTCGCTTTGAGGGTGGAACCAAAGAACAGCTCGAGGATATGCTGAATCAGCGTGAGAGCCCTGCCGAGGATTAACTTCCCCATGCCTTGCGGTTGCCGCTCAAAAAAATGTCATGGTAGGATGCAGCATCGGTCGATGCTGCGCAGGTGCGAAGCCTTGGTTACCGGATCTTTGGAGAGCGGGGAAGTGAACAGGTGAGGAGGCAAGGAAGCGATGGATGAGATGGAGGAGGGGAAACAAAAGTTTCTGGAGGTGGTGAAGGAGATCGACGAAACAGTGCAAGTCGTGATCCCCGTGACTCCATCCAATAGCATGTTTCTGATATCCCTGACAAAAGGGCCGAACCGTAAATTTATCACTGTACCCGAAGACGACATTGTCGACTTGCCTCGCGAAGCGAGCATCCAGGCGAAAGTCACCAAAACAGTAAAGGACGCTATCGGCAATCTGTGATTTTCTCTGTGCCGTAAGCCATTGACCATCAACTCTAGGCATCATCTCTTGTTATGAAACAAATCTTGCCCGGCATCTGGCAATGGTCATGGTTTTCCGACGAGAAGCAGCTCGACTTCAACGGATTGTTCCTAGTGATCGGCGAACATAAGATCCTCATAGACCCACCTCCGATGACGGCCGAGGCAAGGGCGGTCGTCCATCGACTTGAACCGATTGACTACATCCTCGTCACGAACCGAGATCATCTCAGAGAGGCTGCGGTCTATCAGGCAGAGTTCAAGTGTCAGCTCCGAGTGCCGGAAGCCGATGCCGCTCAGATGGATGTGAAACCAACGACGACCTATAAGGATGGCGAGCTGTTACCCGGTGGTATTTGGGTCATCCAGCTGAAGGATCAGAAGTCCCTGGGAGAGTCGGCATTGTTTATCGAACGGGGACGAGGGGTGCTGATCGTCGGGGATGCGTTGATCGGCAAGCCGCCCGGTTCCGT
The DNA here is from genome assembly GCA_025936075.1 of Nitrospira sp. Taxonomy (GTDB): domain Bacteria; phylum Nitrospirota; class Nitrospiria; order Nitrospirales; family Nitrospiraceae; genus Nitrospira_D. The sequence continues at coordinate 6,202 of JAICUC010000170.1, forward strand.
TCGTCTGCTTCCTGCCGAAAAATATGTGGATATCCAGAAGGCCAAGGAGGGACTTTGCCGCCTCTTGAAGTACAACTTCGATAGCCTCCTCGTCGGAGACGGCGCCTCCATTCTTGTCGGTGGGAGACAACAAGTGGAACAACTCTTGTCGGTGACGCCATGACATTGCGTCACAGCCTATCCGAAGAATTGAATCGACAAGGCAATGAACATTTCTCACGAGGGTACTACACGGAGGCCTATACCTGTTACGCCAAGGCATTAGAGTATGATCGGTTCACCGGTGATCAACGCGCTCTGGTTGCCACACTCGGCAATCTGGGTAACATCTGCGCAGTCAGTGGACGGCGGGATTCTGCCCAAGCGCATTATCACGAAGTGTTGGAATTGCAAAAACTCCTCGGTGATGAGAAAGGCATCGGGACGACGCTGGCAAATCTGGGAAATCTCCGGGCTGATGCGGGCGAATGGGATCGGGCACAGGCGTATTATCTCGAGGCTCTCGACCTCATGACCAAAACGCATGATGAACCGGCCCAAGCCGTCTTGTTCTCGGATCTTGGTCTGGTCGCTCGTGAAACCGGTCGCTTTGAAGAAGCGATTCAGTTTTACGAACGGTCATTGGAGTTAATGCGTCGGTTGAGTAACCTGGGCGGTGTTGCGGACGCCTGGCGCATGATCGGCCGCACATTCTTGACCCAAAAGCGATACGACGAAGCCATCGCTTGTTGTCAAACCAGCCAGTCGGTCGCCGAACGATTACGAGACGAGCTTCGCGCCGGTGGCGCCCGATACGTGCTTGCTCAATGTTACGAGGAAATGGGGCGTTTGCAGGATGCCGTAGACCTCCTTGATCAGGTGGTGTGCATGGATCGTAAATATCGCCTGCCGAAACTTGAAGAAAATACCCAGCGTCTACAAGCGCTTCGTGCTCGCCTCACCGATCCGTACCAGTCGCGACCTTGCCGAGGGATGCAGGCATGACGCAACAAGCTTCGCAAGCCTGGATCCAGCTGTGTAGCAAACTCAAGCGATCCTTCCCCCAGTTTTACGAATTGGAGCCGGATGGTCCGCTTGCCATGGATCTTGGTGACGATGGCTGGCTCTTGGAAGTCAGGCCGGACGGGAAGGTTCTTTGCCAGTATGGGGTGGCGATGGATGAAGTGATGGCGCTCATGTCCGAAGGAACGCCGGAAGATTTAGGAACGGATGAAGTCGCGAAGCAGGCCAAGTATTTTCTTCAGCCTGCTGTTTCCAAATATCGGCCGCTCCTCCTTCAATCCGGG
>JAICUC010000431.1 GCA_025936075.1 Nitrospira sp.
AAGAGCTGATGAAGGAAGCCGTGCTCGATGCAGCCTCGCGCAAAAAACGGGCCGCCGTCATCAAGGCTGCCGCGCAAATTTCCAAGCTGGCTTTGGGAATCGCGGGAAAACTGACATGAGGCCACAAGGCGTGCGTCGGAATCTGCTTTTATGCTTGGTCATCGGTCTTAGCTGGGGCTGCAGCCTTGATGTCGGCTCCCGTGGCCCGTTCGGCCCCGAAGATCCGGAAACTGCCGTGCAGAAGGTCAAACTTCCCGAGAAGACTCCTTCCCCCCACGTCCTCCAATTCACCGGCGAAGACACGGTCGGCCATCACAAACCTAAAATGGCTGGCGCTGCTTTTGATGCCGCCGTAAAACGGTCCACGAATGCGCCGGCTGTTCTTACATCGAGCGAGGTGGCGACGTTGCGGAACGCTGCAGAAGGTGATTCACGCGTCACCAAACTTCTCGGAAGCCGATGGGCATTTATCGACGCTGATCGTATCCCGCCAGAGGGTAAGATATCTTTCGGTTGTTGTCGTCACACAACAGACCTGATACGGCTTGTGTATTACAGTTACAGCCAAAATGTTGCCGTGGAAGTCCATATGAAGGAAGCGAATGTGCTCAGCATTTCTCGCCATGAAGGCTATCAGCCGCCGGAAGGCCGTCAGGATGTACAACGGGGGATCGAATTGGCGAAAGCCGACTCTCGTCTGGCCGGCAAGGTTGAACAACTCCAAGGCCATGGATTACTGATGCAACCAGACCGGGGGTTTTTCAGGGACGATCCCGGGTATGCCCACCGCACGATCTGGATCACATTTTCCCAAGGGCAAGATGGAGATCCGAAATATTGGGCGGTTGTTGATTTGACCGAGGATAAGGTCCTGGAGGCTGGAGAAGAACCGCCTCGCTCGTGAGAGGGAATGAGATGACACGAATCTGGTTGAGCCTAGTGATCATGCTCTGTGTCCTCCGGTCGGTCGAGCCCTTGTTTGCCGAGACGCAATCCGAGCATGTGGACTGGGGTCGTTGGAGTTTCGACTGGGAAGTACGAGACAACACAGGGTTGGCTTTGCGAAATGTGAAGTACGCGGATGAGCTCATTCTCGCCAAGGCGAGCATGCCGGTCATCCGTGTGAAGTACGTCAAAGAGCGCGTCTGGTGGAATCCTTTTACCTGGTTCGGCTCGCGAGCCGACAGCGGACGTTGCGGTCCGTTTCAAGATCGCTTGCGATGGCAGGACCTTGTGCCGATCGTCAACTGCGGCAATCAGACGGTCTGCCTGGAGAATGCCATCCAGGATAATGTGAAGTGGCTCGAAGTTGGAGCGTATGCTCGGATCGGTGAATATCATATTTATCAATCATGGCACCTTTCAGAGGATGGCGAACTCAGGCCCATCGTTCAAAGCCGAGGGTTGTCCTGTAACACGAACCATGATCACCACCCGTACTGGCGGTTTGATTTCGATATCAACGGCAATGGTATGGATCAAGTCTTCGTCCATGAAGAGGGTGGGTCGGATCGCGGATGGGGGCCAGGTTGGCAGAAATATGTGAACGAGCGGAACGATGTCAAAATTCCCGC
>JAICUC010000426.1 GCA_025936075.1 Nitrospira sp.
GACTTCCCAATCGGGGCGGCTTTCTCCGACGGGTTCGATCGCCGGACGAACGGCCTGAACATGTCCCTCGGTATTGGTAAACGTCCCGTGTTTTTCCAGAGATGAAGCGGCCGGCAACACGACGTGGGCCAAGGCGGCCGTCTCCGTTAGAAACAGCTCCTGGCACACCAAGAGATCGAGGTTACGCAGTGATTTCCCAGCCTGTATCGTCGCGGGGAGGCTTCCGACCGGATTCTCTCCGACGATGAACATCGCTTTGAGGGAGCCCGCATTGGCTCGATCCAGCATTTCGACGAGGGAAGCTCCTCTGTCCGTCGGGAGTTCGGCTTTCCATTGCTTCGCGATCCTCTCGCGATCCGCGCTGCCGGCGATGGGGCTGGCACCGGGCAGACATTCGGTGACGGTTCCCATTTCGACCGCTCCCTGGTCGTTGTTTTCCTCGGCGAGCGGCGCAAAACCACAGCCGGGCTGATCCAACTTTCCTGTCAGAAGAAGCAGATCAAGGAGGGTCAAACATCCGCTGTAACCATGTTCGCTCCGCAGCAAGAGCTGTCCGGCCAAGATAACGACTCGGCGTGCTCCTGCCGCCACCTTGGCCGCCCTCATAAACGCATCCTGTTCGATTCCGGTCGCCGCCTCTAGGTCCTGCCAAGAGGTCTGTTGCAGCGCGGTCGTAATGGCGTTGAGATACGCCGGATGCCGATGCGCGAGGTCCGGCTGTGTCAAGTTCTGTTCTACGACGGCCTTCACCAGCCCGACGATGGCATGGGGCGTGTCGCCGGTCGGAATGCGGAAATGATGGTGGGAGAGATTGGCGATATTGCTCATCGTGTCGACGACCGGTTCCAACGACTCGATCGTAATCAGCGTCGCCCGGCGTTTCTTCACCGCTTCTTTGACTTTGAGGCCCGTGATGGGATTCGTCTCGGTAATGTTCGTGCCGACGAGAATGAGGACGTCCGCATCCAGGATGTCGTCGAAGGTGACGGTCCACCGATGTGTTCCCTGTACGAGTTGCATGGCATGCAGACCGTTGACATGGCCATAGCGCGCGCTGCTGTCGATATTGTTGGTGCCGACGGCCACGCGGAGAAATTTCTGAAATAGGTACAATTCCTCGTTGGTGCAACGGCCAGAAATCAATCCTCCGAAACTCTGTTCCCCATGGGCTGCCTTAATCTCGCGGACACGGTCGGCGACGTATTCCAGAGCTTCTTCCCAGGTCGCCTGCACCAGCACGCCGTCGCGCCGAATGAGCGGATGGGTCAGGCGATGAGGATCGCCGGCCGCATGGAACCCAAAAAATCCGCGAGCGCACAGGTCGCCGTTGTTGCGTCCCGCTCCATGCGCCGAGTTCACTTCAATGAGCTCCTGCTCCTTCGTCTGCACGGTGATCTGGCACCCGTCACCGCAGTAGCCGCAGATGGTCTCGGCTCGTTTCAGCATCCAGGGCCGGTACTCGTACATGGACAGTCGGCTGGTAATCGCTCCGACCGGGCAGATCTGAACGCAGCCCCCGCAAAACTCACAATCGAGCGGGTGAGAGCCGAAGTACTTGATTTCGGTCATGGTGCCGCGACCGACCGGCGCCAACGCTTTGACGTCCATGACTTCATCGCAGTACCGGACACAGCGGAGGCACTGCACGCAGCGATTCATCTGCGTTTCGATGAGCGGACTGAAATACTCCTTTTGGAAGATGCGCTTGGTTTCAACGAACCGGCTGGTCGCCGTGTACTGGTGCGAGAAGTCTTGAAGGTCGCACTTTCCCCCTTGATCGCAAACCGGACAATCCAGTGGATGATTGGCCAGGATGA
>JAICUC010000109.1 GCA_025936075.1 Nitrospira sp.
CATACGCAGTAATGGCGAGATCAATCTGCCCTTGCCCGAAATGCGCGGAGGCCAGGAGCAAGTGCAACTCTTCGCTGTCGGGATTGGCATTGAGACCGTCTTGTAGAACCTGCACGGCCATATCCGGCTTCTTCCGGGACAATGACAACGTCGCCCAGTTGAGCCAAGGCGTCATCCACTTCGGGTTCAGTCTCACGGCCTCGCGATAATGGAGTGCTGCCTCCTCATGCTCTTGCGTGAGAGTCAAGACCTCCCCCAGCAATCCATGAGCGAATGGATGATCCTGCCGGGAAGCAAGAAGAGCTTCCAGGCGGGTTCTTGACTGTTCTGCCTGCCCCAGAGCCACTTCCACTTTAACGAGAGACAACAGCGGCTCCGGTTCGTTCGAGGTCAGAACCGTTGCGCGCTCGTAGGCTCGCCTCGCCTCACTCAGACGACGTTGAGCCTCATAAAACCGTCCTTCGGCCATCAGAGCGACAGAATTTTTGCCGGCCGATATCTGACGAAGGCGCGCCAACGTATGTTCGGCCCCCTGCCAGTTTTTCGTCACCAGGTCCAACGTCATCAGCATATCGAGAGCGGTGACATCATCGGGACGCTGTTTCAGCAAATCGTCGAGTCGCGCGCGAGCCTGTTGGTAGCGGCCGATTTTGCTCTCAAGAACTGCGAGGGACCGCTTCGCATCCACCTGGTCCGGATACAGAGCCACGGCTCGCTCAAAGCTTTCTTTTGCAAGATTGGTGTCGCCGGTCAACTGATAGGCCTGACCGAGGAGATAATGGATGGTGGACAACTCCGGCTGATCGTGCAGGACGGTGCGAAATGCCTGCACCGCATCTTTTCCATTCCTTCTGGCCAAAGCCATTCGCCCTGTAAGAATCAAGCCTTCCGAGGAGCGGGGATTTTCCCTCAATACCTCCTGAGCTTGACGTTCGGCATCAGCCTGCTTTCCCTCGACAAAATCCATCTCTGCCAATTTGACCTTGGCTTCTAGGCCGACAGGTTTGTCTTTGTACTCCTCGATCAATAGGGCATAGCGCTGACGAGCTTTGATGTCCTGCCCGCTCTTCCTGTAGAGCGCACCGAGCCCGAGTTGGATTTGGGTTGAATGCGGAAGTTGCGCCGCCGCATCGAGCAACACCTGTTCAGCGGAAGCCACATCTTTTTTGTTTGCAAAAAACTCTGCCAGCATTACACGACGCTGTTCGCTGGTTGAATCCAAAACGACCGCCTCCCTCAACACGGCTTCCGCTTTGTTCTCCGCCCCCTGCCCGACATAGAAGCGGGCCAGTCTCACCCGATGATCAAAGGATGTGGGTTCGGCCTCGATCATCCGGCGCATGACGGCTTCCGCACCTGCCGGATTGTTGGCCTGCGTCAAGGTCCTGTTCAAATTGTTCAAAAGATCCAAATCCTTCGGATGGGCTTCAAGGGCGCGCTTCAACGCAGTTTCCGCTTCCCGATAGCGCCGTTGTTGACCGTACAATGTCGCGAGCAGGATGGCGACATCCGGTTCCGTTGGAAATTCTTTCGCGAGCGCCTCGGCTTTGGGGACTGCAGAAGGGATCGCCTCTTCGATCACGGCCTGTGCCGCAATCTTCAGCGCGCCGGCCTGAGGATGGCGAGGGTCTTTTTTCAGCACCCTATCCGCGGCTTCAACCACATGCTCCGTCAGTCTCGCTTCAAGATAGTACTTGCCCAGAGTAATGAGGGCGGCTGCATGATCGGGAACCAGGCGGACAGCCTCCTGGTACAGCTGAACGGCATTGCGCCAGTTTTTCTCTTTTTCCTCAACTTGAGCAAAGCGATAGTAGGCCTCCGCATCTTTGGGATCGATCTTCAGCACATTTCTCAAGGCGACCCGTGCCTTGGGATAGTTGGCTGCTTCAATGTACTCATTCGCCCTGGCAAAGTACTTCGCCTTTCTCTCTTCCGGACCACCGCACGCCGTCAATGTGACTGCCGCCAGAAGACCGATGCCGATCTTCACACGCATGCGGGAAATCTTTCCATATCTGTTGTGCAGGAATGGTGCGGTCATGAGCCTAGGTTATTACGTAACTCAGTTTGCTACAACAAAATCCGAATTCCGAGTCCGAACAAAATCCAGAGCGACACCAGGCCGAGCTGCCGGACACGGTTGGAAAAAGCATGGAGCAGCAATTCAAAAGAAAAGAAAAGCACCATCAGTTTGGCGGCGAAGACACCCAGATGCGCAATATCGGCGCTCACTTCGGGAAGCAGCGGAAAGGTCACCGCCAAGAACACCATCAGATAGTCGAGCGGGGTGGTTTGGAAGCGGTTCTCCTCGTTGAACCGGAGACTCAATAGGACCATGACGGCAACCACGACAAAAAATACGTTGTGGACCATCGCGACGGCGGACATGGATCGATATCGTGACATCTCACATACATAGAGGAGGAAGGTCGTCCCGACGTAAAGCCCACCACGAACAAAGTAGGGCGCGACATGAGGAGAGAACGAGAGGCCGAGAAGCACAATCCCGAAGATGATGATCGAGAGGTATCCGACATCAGTCGGCACATTCGATGGGACAAACACCAGTGCAATGAGAAAACAGGGAACGGTCACGGCCAGAAACTGCATCGGCAGATCCGTCAGCCATGGACCATTCATCAATCGCGTTACGGTCACATTGGACAGGAAATGACCACCTTGCGCCGTAAGATTGGGAAGCAGTCCTCGCCCCGCTGCGATGAACAACATCAAGACCGACCCGGCAATCAGGAGATAGAGAGGCAAGATCAATGTATCGGACTGCCATCGCAACATATACGCCAAGCCCAACATGCCTGCCTGTATCGCGTAGATGACGATCACGGCCTCATAGTGCGTGAGCCCAAAGCGAAGCAATTTATGATGAATGTGCGCGCGGTCGCCGATGAACGGAGAACGGCCCTCTGCCAGGCGTTGCCCCGTCACGCCGAGCGTGTCTAGAAACGGCAGTCCTAACAAGAAAAGCGCGAGGCTGGGGCTGAACGGACCACGTGACGAATCAGTCAACAGAACGGCGAGCACGCCCATGATGAACCCCAACAATTGACTGCCGCCATCTCCCATAAAAATTCGAGCCGGGTAGGTGTTGTAGCGCAAGAAACCCAAAAGGCCTCCCAGAAACGGGACCGTCAACAACAAGACGGTCGAGTCATTGGAGAGATAGGCCAAATACGCGATCCCGGATAGAGTCAAGAACGACAGACCACCGGCTAACCCATCCAACCCGTCCGTAAGATTGACCGCGTTGGACACGCCGACAAGAAACACGACTGTCACAAACATTCCAGCCCAAGCCGGTACCTCCACATCTGGCAGAAAAGGAAGGGTGGTAAACCAGATATCTCCCCCTACGACAACGGCAAGGGCGGCCAGCAGCTGTCCCACGAGTTTGCTACGATAGCTAAGATCGACACGGTCGTCCCAAACTCCGAACGCCACGATAATCGCGCATCCAAACAACACCGAGAAGGTTGTCGCATCTCTCGCTCCCCACCAGGCGATTGACGCGCACGCGCCGACCGTAAAAGCGAGGCCACCCACTCTTGGAACCGGGTGCTCATGCACCTTTCTCTCTCCGGGTAAATCCATCACCTGAAACCGTTCAGCCGCCAGCCGTAAGGGAGGAATGAGTGCCATGCACACCAGTAACGCGGTCATGGAACTGAAAAAGAGCTCATTCATCGTAGGTACACTCGCAGATCATGTTTTTCGCCGGTCAGTCCGGCACAAACCGACTCAGTTCTCGTCCGACCGCAGCCGCAAATTGCCGGAGACGTCGGTCAACGGCGGCCTCCGACTCGCCAGGACCAACGAGCGCAGCCAGCCTCACCAGCGCGCCGTCAGTCCGTTGTCGAGAAAAGGCATCCCACAGCAAGTACAATTTGACCAGGTATTCGTTTGTGAGATTTCGCTCGCGCTGCTTAAACCAATACAAGACGATTTGCTTTTGATCCCCCTTCTGAATGACGGCACGATTGGCCCTGAACGGTTGCATCGACGGTTCGGAGACCGTCAATTCCGTTTGCGTCAGGGAGGCAATCTCCCATCCCCCGCCCGGCAGACAACTTTGAGGTGAATGGGCTGATTGCCCCTTCCTTTGTGATCGATAGTACGCAGCGTAGAAGTTCACAGGCTGTTCCTTGTCGAATCGATAGTCGGCCAGCACGTAATCGTCGAAGCGCAAGGCATCGATATATTGTTGCTCCAAAGCAAAGGTCGCGCCTTGCCAACTGTCGATCTGCATCGGGAAGTCGACGAATGCCGTTCGCGGAGGCGGTGTTTCTCCGCGATTCACGATCGCCGTTGAGAACAAACTAAACGGCGCGAGGAGCACGATGCTGCACACATAGGCGGGGCCTGGAGGTACCACGATGCCGTGTGCCGTCTTGAGCCGGTCTTCACGGCCGCTATCTCCTGCTTGATCTCTCCAAGTGAACCGTTCGGAAAACGGCTTCCCTGGTATTGATGCCCCAATTTTTCCCAACAACCCCATTTCCAGGATCAACAACGCGAGGCTCACCATAAAAATCACCCATCCCTCGAAAAGATGATAAAAGCCTTCCGCAGCGCCTTTTCCGTAGAGTTCGACCAAAATTCCGATCATGCCGATGCGAAAGCCATTAATCAGGATAGAAATCGGGATGGATGACAGCACAAGGACCACTCGCTTCCACATCTTGTCCTTGAACAGATAGGCGCAGAGGAGCGCAAGAGACGTCAGGGGAAGCAGATATCGAATGCCACTGCAGGCTTCGACGACTTGGAGTTGCACCGGCCCGAGATCGATGACGTTTCCTTCGCGGAACGCCATCACGCCCACCAGCTGTAGACAGCCGACTCCGAGGGATGAAGACCACAATTGAAGCTGGCTCGACAGATTCGCGTATAAGAACATCGGGAGAGGGATGGCGGTGAGCAGATACCCTAGAGGAAAAGCAATAGTCCTGGCCCCGCGAACCCCGAGCAACGCGATGGTCAGCCCGACTAGTACCACCCACAATGAGACGTGAAGAATGACGAACAGTGTCGACAATTCCCCTGCTGCATAGAGGATAAGTCCCAACGCAATGACACCAAGGCTCCACCACGATTTCTCCTTCGAAACCTGACTCAAACGATGCCGACATTGCCAGGCCAAATACCCGCTAATGAAAGGCACGAAGATTCCGTGGCTATAGTCCTCAGTGCCCAACCACCGGCTGAACAGGTAGGTAAGGCTCTCTGCGTACATATAGCCCAATAACGCCACGACCAAGATTGAAGTGAAGATAAGAGAGCGATTGCCAGCCATAAGACAGAGTCACTCAACCGATGATGAGGATGAATGAAACGAGCTAAGTCGATCCGAAAGAGCGGGGCGAAATCTGATTATCTATGGCAACCTGCGGCCTGTCGATTGATTTCGAAGAAAGTGCGGGCTTGATACCCGAGACGGGTATCAAGCCCCAGTCGTCAGAAATGAGGTTCTTGACTAAGCCTGGGTTCCTCGGAGATTTCTCAAACCTCCGGCACCCAAACCGACCAAGGAGATAAGCCCCGCGCCAAACAGGAGCACCGCAGCCGGCAAGGGCACAGCCGTCAGATGAGCCAGGGAGCCCACGACGTAATTCCCGGTACCACCGAAGTCCAGCCGCCATTGATTTCTGGCAAACGAACTTAAACTTGGTGGAGCGGTGGGAAGATTCACGCTACCGAATACATTCCCGCTTGGATCGCTGAGCGATAACTGAAAGCTAAAAGGCGATACCCCGTTGATTGCCCCACCTGTCACGGTGGAAAAAGTGGTGAGACTGTCGACCCCTCCCAGTGGAGGACTGTTCAGAACCAAGACACCATTGGCACCGGAGGCATACGAGAACACGCGGCCGCTGATGTTCAGGTTGAGTCCTGTGATAGAGTTCAGATAAATCCCCGTTCCAGGAACAACCGGAGCAGTACCTGAATCAAATGTGATGTTCCCTGACATGGGTCCAGAACCCACGGTTGGGAACAGCACACCTCCGACCTCGCCAATTGACCCGCTGAACGAGAAAGTGACAAGGCTTGCCTCCGATGGGCCGGCAACCATGAGAAACAAACTCAGTGCGATCGCCGGCAGGGCAAATCCTCTACCAAACAAGTGCTTCAAGATCGGCATAACACGACTCCTTCTAGAGGTTGGCACATAGGAACACATATGAATCGGCCATTGTTGAGCAAATCCCAGACCACCCATCAAACCCTCCATGTCGGTGAAAACTAAGGAGGGCGATAAAGATTCACTGCGGTCACTGTGTGTACGCTCCTGCAATGATGTTCAATTGTGTATGAGGTCTATACGGGGCGGCAAAAATCTCCATGATCTTTGCTCCTGCCAGGCACAAGCTCTCCATCATCTTGAGGCTGCGCCACGCGGCTATCATCCTCACTCCGGTGCTGATGAACGCTGCGAAATCTTCTATGACGGCCTTTTACCTATCGATCGGCACATGAGAAAGAATGGGCTTGATCCCTCCCGGTGAACGATCAAGCCCTGACTCTTTCGGCGAGATTGTCTCGATTACGCACGGAGTTACCGGAGATTTCTCAACCCGCTGGCACCCAAACCGACTAATGAAATGAGGCCGGCACCGAACAGAAGCACCGCAGCCGGCAATGGTACGGCTGTCAGAGTATTGATCGATCCGAGATACACTGATGGATTACCGTTCGCATCCTCGAAAAAAAGCCGCCATCGCCCTGTAGTCGAATTGTTCATCCCGCCCAAGGTCGGTGGGTTCTGAAGGCTGGTATCAGCAAACAATCCTCCCCCTATACGGTCGAGACGAAGATCGAAACTGAATGGCATGGCGGGAGGATTGGAACCATTGATCGCTTCACCGGTGGCAGCAGTCACCAATGCCCAACGGTCGACAATGCCACCGCCCAGCGGCATGTTCTGGGAAATCGTCACGACATTGGCGCCTGGGGCGAACGACGACGTGTATCCCCCTATATTCATAATGAAACCTGTTACTGCACCATTATATATGCCACCGCTCCCACTCCCTGCATTGTCGAATTGAAATGAACCGGATACCGGGAACATAGCCGGGCCGTCGATACTGCCGGTGAACGAATAATTCACCAACGCTGCTTGTGCTGCCGTGATCGGAACCGAAAGAACACACACCGCTGCAGCCGGCAACATGAATCCTTTCCTCAGCCATCGTTTCATCATCCGCATGTCACCGCTCCTTCCAGAGAGTGGTACTTGAGGGACACGTATGAACGGGGAAGTGTCCAGCAAATACCAGACCATCCAATGCGGTTTCTATGTTGCTGAAAACTAATGAACACGATGGAGATCAAAGTCGGCAACTGTGTGCATGTTTCTGCGATGGTGTTCAATTATGTATGGCCCCTGTGCAGCGCGGAAAAGAATACCTACCGCCTTTCCACTTATATGGCTAAACCGGTTCAAATTGCTGCAGTGGGCCTCTCGAATATCTCTCCACCACCCGACTCATCACTCGTCGCAACTCAGTTTATAGCCGATGTTCTTGGTTGACTGTTCGGACATGTTTAACCGAAATATGCGAATATGTTCCGATAATCGGAGCATCTTCCTTAGGATCATCGTAAAGAGACAGAAGCCTCCTCAGTCTCAAGAACTGTCTTCCCGCCCACCGCCTCGATTACATAGGCAAGTTTTCTGGCGAGCACGGTGCGATCGAAATGCTCCATGACATATTGACGCCCATTTCTACCCAGTTGGCGGCATCGTTCAGGATTTCTAGACAGTTCCAGGACACATGCGGCGAGGTCGTCAGCATGTTCCGGCTCGATACAGATACCTGCCTTGGCCGCTCGGAGAAGATCCGCACTTTCCCCTTTCACTCCAAGAATGATCGGCTTCTCCATAGCCAGGCTTTCAAAGATCTTCGAGGGAATGACCGTCTTGAACAGATCGGACTTTTTCAGGAGAACGAGACTGATGTCGGACAGCGCCCAGAATTCGCGCATGCGGCTCTTTGGTTGCTGCTCGAGCATGATTACATTGCCAAGCGCCATTTTGTCTCGCATCCGGACAAGCGCTTGACGTTCAGCCCCGTCACCAACCATCAAAAAGACAATATCTTTTGTACTGCTCAATCGGCGGGCTGCGTGAAAGATCGTCTCCAGGTGGTGGGCCATGCCATGGGTCCCAAAATAGGACACGACGAACTTTCCCTTGATCCCCAGTTCTTCGGCAATAGAACTCGCTCCATCAAACGGCGTATATTGAGTCAGATCGGCACCGTTCTTGACGACGGTGATCTTCCCAGCCTCAATGCCCTTTCCCAGCATGTATGTCTTGAATGAATCGGTCACCGGCACAATTCGATCTGCTTTTCGATATGCGAACTGCTCGATCCATTCAAGTATCTTGATACTCGCAGGGTTCTTGATCGCGCCTACGGCGACGATCGACTCCGGCCACAGATCGCGGATCTCAAGTACCCAAGGGATTCTTTTTAACTTGCCGACAACGTAACCCGCGAGCCCGTTGAAAAATTGAGGGGAGGTTGAAATGACGACGTCTGCTTTCGGCAGAAAGAAGGAAGCGATAACCGCTGAACACAGATACGAGATGTAATTCAACGTTCGTTTGAGGAAACCTTCGTTAGCCGTAACAAAGGTCCAGACTCTGATAACGCCGATACCGTCTCTCGTTTCGTGTTGGTAGATTCGATTGCTGTAGCCTTGGTAGACTCGTCCTTGAGGATGATTCGGTGCGCACGTCACGACCGTCACATGGTGTCCGTCTCTGACCCACTGTCGGCAATGTTCATAGGTTCTCGTCGCCGGCGCATTCACCTCGGGAGGAAAGTAATGTGACAGGAAGAGGATCCGCATGCCTGTGCGCCTCGGTTTGCCGATCGCCCGCTTTCTGGATTCTATAACTCAGCCGAAGAGGAACTTCCCCAGAACAGGAAAAGGCTATCACAGGGTTCTTGCGGCTCAAACCAAACTCAGAAAAATAGCATCCCGACTCATGCGTCACTCGGCAGGCACTCAACGCTTCGATCACGGCAATCGCCTTCCCATCTTTTTCAATTCCAAAGACACCTTCACCTGACGGTACGATTGTGAAATCAGGATGAATATGCACGTAACTCTCCATCCGATGAGTCCCACTTCCTTTCAATTCATCCGTAATGACCCAACTTCCCTGCCCATCACAGGAGATTTGTCTCCAATGGATCGGCCTTCCACTCAATCGCATATATCCGTCATGTGCACCTTCGAACAAGACCGATGCATGAGCCGTGTTGCTGATTTCAGCACGAATTGGCCTCGCGCGGTGGGCCACCCGAAAGACTCCCCATATCTCCGATTGCTCTTGTCCATCGATCATCACAGTGTTGTGAGCCCTGGTACTTCGCGCATACGCTCGTTCTTGACTTGGCTCATAGTCATACACTCCGCTATCGACTACAACTCGTTGCCCGTCGATCGCGAGCTCATAACTCAACGTATCGCAATGGGCATGGCCGGGCTGATAGTCAGGACCTATCTGCCCGCAGTCAACAATGAACATATCGTCGGCCCTACGGCAGACATAGTAACCGCTAGCCGGAAACGCTTTTACAATCAAAGCGGCTGTTCGGCTTGGA
>JAICUC010000213.1 GCA_025936075.1 Nitrospira sp.
GCCAGTCCACCCGCCGCTCCCGCCATGAAACAGATGATCAAGACCAGCCGCCCTACCGGCAGTCCCGCGATCTGGGCTGCCCGCACATTGCCTCCCGCAATCTGAGAGGCAAAACCGAATACCGTGTGCCGCATGAGAAACCACGCGATGACACAAGCCACAATGCCGAACACCAATCCCCAGTGGAGATCGGTGCCGGGAATGATGCCGATCATGTTGGCTTCGCCGATATGATGTGTCGACGGATGGTTGAGGCTTTCGGGATCGCGGAAGGTGCCGGTGACGAGGTGATTCAACAACGCAATGGCGATATAGTTCAGCAGCAGACTGCTGATGGTTTCATTGACTGCGCGATAGTGGCGTAACAAGCCGGGGATCATGAGCCACATGCCGCCCGCGATCATGCCGGCAAGCGCCATAGCCAGGAGTACGATCATAGGAGGGGCCGAGGGCATGGCTAACGCCGCAATGGCCGCGAAAAGCCCCCCCATCACCACGGCTCCTTCTCCTCCGATCACGATCAGCCCAAGATAGCCCGGCAGTGCGGTGCAGAGAGCGGTCAGCATCAACGGCGCGGCTCGGATCAGCGTATTTTGCCAGGAAAACGAGGTGCCGAAGGCGGCGCGGTACATGGTCTGATAGACCTCGAACGGATCCGCTCCGGCCGAGGCCACGAAAACTCCAAACAACAGCATCGAGACCGTCAGAGATCCGACGATGATGAGGAACGGTTCCAGCGCTTTGTTGAGGGTTTGCGGCACGGCTATGCTCACGACTTCGTTGAACCGATGACTCCCTCTACCAGCCAATCCATGCTTTCCAGCCAGATATCAGTTTGGACATGTTCCTTTCCCGCCGCGATGACGACGCGACCGGTATTGTCCTTGATCGGGCCCTTGTACACGATCATCCCTCCACTCATGAATTTGTCTTTGGCTGCGTCCGCTTGTTTGCGAACGGCTTCCGTCACCACCTGATTGTAATCGGATACCCGCACGATCCCTTCCTTCAACCCTCCTCGCACCAGGTGCGGAATGTGCTGTCCTTTACGGATCATCTCGGCGTAGTCCATATAGACTTTGGCCCAATTCCATTCGGCTCCTGTGAGATAGCCTTTCGGTGCGAGTTTGGATTGATTGCAGTGATACCCGGTACAGTAGATGCCTCGTTTTTCGCAGGTCGTCATGACGACTTTGGGACTGTCGACATGGCAGGTGACCACGTCGATCCCTTGGTCGACTAAGCTGTTCGTGGCCTCCGCTTCACGAACCGGGAGTGACCAATCGCCGGTGAAGATCACATGGACCGTCGTGTTCGGCTTGATGCTGCGTGCCCCGAGTGTATAGTTGTTGATGTTGCGGAGCACTTGGGAGATCGGTTTGGCGGCCACGAACCCAAGCTTCCCGCTCTTGCTCATCCCCCCTGCCACGATACCGGAAATATATTGAGACTCATCGATGTAGCCGAAGTAACTTCCGACGTTTTTAGGATGTTTGCCGTCCTGATAGAGTCCCCCACAGTGTAAGAACTGAATAGTGGGATAGTGGGGTGCGATCTTAAGAATGTGGGGATCGAAATAACCGAACGATGTGGGGAAGAGCACCTGGGCACCGTCCAGCTTGACCATGCTTTCCATGGTTTTTTGGACCTCGATGGTCTCCGGCACCTTTTCTTCGTCGAAGGCCTTCACCCAGCCGAGCTTGGCGACCGCCGCTTTTCCTTCAAAATGTGCCTGATTGTACCCGTAGTCGTCTCGTGGACCCACAAAGATAAAGCCCATCTTCACCTTGTCCGATGCGCCCCATGCCTGGCCGACCCAGTCCAAGCTCCCTAACATTCCCAGGGCGCCGACAGCTGCGCTCCCCTTCAGCACTTGGCGTCTCGTCAGTTTGTATGATTCGGACATATGTCCTCCCAGCGGGTGAAATATGTATGGCTGCGTGCGGTCCCGCCGATGCGGAGAATGCCCTCCTCGGCAGGCGACGATTGACGGACTCGAAGGAGATCCAGAAAAGTAAATTGAGATTCAGCATCGCGTCAGACAAGCCTCACATTGCATGTCTGGTGAATCACGCCGTGTACGGTCCCGCTGAAATGATGGGTCGGCACCAGGGCGCCGACTAAAAGCGCTTGGAAATGCATGATGGGCGCCTCATCGCCAGATGAGATGGGAAAACATTCCTAAGCTCTCGATGAGTACGCTTTGGCCAGCGCGTCTTTAATCGCTGTATGAACGTTATTCTTTCCTTCTTCGATGTTTCGCTGCATCGCGGTTCGTGCTCCTGAAGCATCTCCGGCGGTTATACACTTTAAAATCTTGAGATGCTGGCGGCACGTGCTTTCTGCTCGATCCGATCTGTCGAAATCGATCATTCGGAAAAGCATCAATCGCTCATTGATGGCGCGGAGGTGCTGCAATAGAGGGTTGTTTCCTATGGCTTGGGCGAGTGTCTCGTGAAACAGGGTATCCAGCCTGGCGAGCTCTTCCGCCTTCTTGGCAGGTCCGTTCAACAGTCCGATCCATGTGCTCTTCAGTTTACTGAGAGCCTCCTCGTTGTTCTGGCGGAGAGGACCATTTGTCGCTAAGCGTTCGACAGTATAGAGTTCCAGCGCCAAGCGAAGATCGTATAGCTCCTCGATCTCACCGAGGTTGTACTGTCTGACGACGTAGGTCCGATTCGGCAATTTCCTCACGAACTCATTGGATGCCAGCATGCGAAGCGCTTCCCGGACCGGGCTTCGGCTCACGCCGAACTTCTTGCATAGTTCGGCTTCGGTCAATCGATGTTCGGGCGGGTAATGCCAATGAATGATGTGGTCTTTGAGTGCGGCCACGATCGACAAACTAAGATTGGAGCGTTCTCGTTCTCTTGTCCGGCTATTCAGGTTTGCCATATTTCCAAGCCGATCAAGCGTGACGCTTCATTTACGGTTCTGAGCCGGAATGGAAACGATTGCATTGTATACAATATAGAGTACAAGTGCAATCTGACTTTTGAGTGTTCTAAGCTCGCTCGCTACAGAATGAAAAATGGCGCGTCCTGAGAGGACACTGCGATCCATTTCCCCCAAAGCTGACGAATCAGGCGGCTGGGACGAAAGAGACGACGCGAGCGTTCTGGTCCTGACGGAGAATCTCTTGACCGATTCGAGACGGTCGAAAGGATTGCGCTTCGATCAAGCAAGGGCAGCGCTTACGAACGGCGAGTGACCCTCTAAGTTTTCTTGAGATAAGCTCTGGCCAGCGCGTCCTTAATCGCTGTCCGGATGTTGGTCCGCCCTTCTTGGATGTTCTCCTGCATGGCGGCGCGTGCGCCCGGCGCATCCTCGGCCATAATCCGCTTCACAATCTCGAGATGTTGGCGACAGGTGCGTTCGGCTCGCTCCTCGTTCTCAAAATCCAGCATTCGAAATAAGGTCAATCGCTCATTGATGGTTCGAAGTTGCCGGAGGAGCGATTTATTTCCTACGGCTCGGGCCAGTGTATCGTGAAAGAGCGTGTCCAGTATGGCGAACTCTTCAGGTTTTTTGGGCGACTCCCTCAAAAGTTCGGTCCAGGTATGTTTGAGGTCATTCAGCTCCGTAGCAAGCTGCGCCGAAGGCCCCTTGGTTGCTAAGCGCTCGACCGTGTAGAGTTCCAAGGCCACGCGCATCTCGTACAGCTCCTCGATTTCTTCGATACGATATTGTTTGACCACATAGCCGCGATTCGGCAGTCTTTTTACGAAGCCGTCGGACGCCAGGACCCTGAGTGCCTCCCGAACCGGACTCCGGCTTACACCGAATGTCTTGCACAATTCGTCTTCGGTCAACCGATGTTCAGGCGGGTAGTGCCAGTGAACGATGTGTTCCTTCAGTGTGGTCACGATGGACGAGCTCAGGTTCGAGACCCCGCGCTTCTTTCTTCGATCTATGGCCTTCGTCATAGCCCGGCAATTGTCGGCAATTATGATGTCTTGGGGGGATGGCGCCTTTTTGGCGCCTCGGATCAGTAGCGCTCACCAGTAGTAGGGCCAAGAATGCCAGTACGGCGACCAGTATGGGCTCCAATAGGGGCCGATGGGCCGGCGAATGCGAGGTGGCTCCTCGTCGTCCTCCGTCCACACGCGTAGATTGTTGATGCGCACGAGTGGGTACGTGTATTCCGTTTCATCAAGCGGCAAGGTAAGAGAACCGGCCATCTCTCCGGTCACGGTGACGAATGTGCCGGGCGGGACCGTCGCAGGGTCGAGAAATTCCTTCTGTTGGGCGATGAACCGACCTTGGGACTTGCCGAGATCCACTGTCGGCCGAAGGGAGTCGGCCAAAGGCAATTGAAGTATCTCGATTCTGGTTCCTTCTTTGAGTCGACGTGCTCCCAGCACTTTTCCCCCGAATGTGACCGGCTGTCCGCTGTACGATTCGGGAGTGGCTTTTACCTGCGCATAACTGACATGAGACGCGTCGGAGGTGAGCGTCCCGGCCTGATCACCGGTCAAGGTACAGCCTGTGAGCATGACGAATGCGGAGACGAGATGTGCACAGGGGGGTAGACGCATTGCTCAATTATAACAAACAGGGGGGTAGACGCATTGCTCAATTATAACAAAAGGAAAAGGCTGCTCTCTATCCGCTATAATGAGCATCGGTTATTTGCTGTGAAAGGAGTGCGAAATGAATGGTCGGATGACGTCGATGTGGAAAATGGTTTTCATGATGATAGGAACGGTCGGACTGCTTAACGCACCGGTGAGTGTGCAGGCGGCCAAGCCGGAGCTGAAGGGCAAGTTCGAAATACTCAAGGATGAGCCGTCGACCCATCAGCCGGGGAAGGTGAAAGTCGTCGAGTTCGCGGACTTCTACTGTCCGCATTGTCATCATTTCGAGGAAACCGGAGTACCGCTCCTTCTGAAAGAGTTCGGGAACAAGGTGGATATCACGATGATCGGATTCCCCGTCATCCCGGGAAAACTTCCGACCGTGTTCGATATGTATGAGCAAGCGAAGCTGATGGGGAAGGGTGATCAAATGAAGGCGATCTTGTTCCGCACGATTCACAAGGACAAAGTCGACGGTGTATTCGATCGCTCCATACGTTCGTTGTTGATCAAAGAGGCCGGCTTGGATGTCACGGCGTTCGAAGCCGGAATGGAGAGCGGAAAGCCGGCCAAGCTGTTCGAAGAAGGGCGTCGCTGGGGCGAACGGATCAAGGTGTCGTCCACGCCGTCGCTCCTGCTGGACGGGAACATCAAAGTCGATGGCGCCAACATGACGCCGGAGAATGTCGTGACCATCATCAGGAGCATCCTCGAAGCCGACGCGAAGAAGTGATGGGTGAGGAATGAGGGATGCAGGAGGGTAGAACGAGCGGAGTCATTCGAAGACTTTTGGATAACGAGTCCGCCTTCAGACAATTTGTTCGCCGTCGAGTCGGCGATGAAGTTGTCGCGGAAGATATCCTGCAACAAAGCTTCATCAAAGCGGTCGGGCGCTCCCATTCATTGAATAACGAGCACAGTGCGGTCGCCTGGTTCTATCGCATTCTCCGCCATACGGTGGCCGATTATTATCGTTCTCAGGGAGCCGAGGTTCGTCGGAATGAGGCCTTCCTGCGGGAGTTGACGATCTCGGGCAATCATCAGGAACCGCCGCCTGACGAACTACAGGCTGTCGCCTGCGCCTGTCTTCACGGTCTTCTTCCGAGTCTCCATGGGAACTATGCGGAACTCATCAAACGCATCGATCTCGATGGAGAATCGCCGGCCCAGGTCGCGAAAGAGCTCAAGATCTCGCGGAACGGGCTCACGGTTCGTTTGCACAGGGCTCGACAAGCCCTACGCGGAGCCCTCGAAGCATCCTGCGGCATTTGCAGCAAGCATGGCTGCTTGAACTGCACCTGTAGCTGACTGTCCCGCCTGTTTCTCCTTTTTCTGATTGTTTTCATCGTACCGACCGGCTCTCTGTAATATTCGGCGCCCCCGTCCGTCTTTAGAGGTGAAGGAGACATTGAGCAAGCAGACCGGATAAGATGAAAGGAGACGGGTCATGGCCGATCGATCGACAGGCAGCTGTTGCGGGATTCATCATCCAGGAGAGCGCGATATGAGCGAGCACATACCGATGACTCACATGTCTTCGCACGCTGGGTCGGACATCGATCCTGTATGCGGGATGAAGGTGGACCCCGCCACTGCGGCAGGGCATTACATCTATCAAGGCAAGACGTACTATTTCTGTTCGATATCCTGTCTCGATACATTCAAAGCCGATCCAGAACGGTTCTTGAAGGCCGCGCCGGCCGGTCTCATTTCATTGGGGAAGAAAAAGCCGTTGCCCATGATGAGGTCGGCTCAGCCGGCGCCGGCAATCGGCGAGACCGACCCGGTTTGCGGGATGACGGTACAGCCTGCTACGGCAGCCGGTTCGTACGAGTATCGCGGCAAGAAATACTATTTCTGTGCCGCCAGGTGTCTCGAGAAGTTCCGAGCCGATCCCGACTATTACCTGA
>JAICUC010000377.1 GCA_025936075.1 Nitrospira sp.
CGCATGATCGATCCTCCGTTAAAAACAGAGAATCATATCCTCGCAGGATTTGCGAGGGGTTTTTCAGCAGACTGCTAGAGAATAACCAAATTGTCTCGGTGGATGACTTCTTCATATTCTTGAGGACCGAACTGTTCATGAATGTCTGTTGTCTTGAGGCCTTTCATCTGCCCCAGTAAGTCGGACGAAACGTTCACCAAGCCTTTGGCAAATTCCTTTCCGTCTGTATCGACACAACTGACTGGATCGCCGGCTTCAAAGGATCCCGTCACCTGGAGGATGCCCGATGCTAGCAGGCTTTTCCCTCGATTGATCAAGGCGTCCACCGCTCCCTGGTCGAGATGGACCTGGCCGCGGGAGCGAAGCGTAAAGGCGATCCAATGTTTACGGCTGTTCAGTCGGCGTTCCCGGGCAAGAAACAGGCTTCCACCCGGTCCGCCGCCAAGGACTGTTGGGAGGAGTCCGGCCCGCTCGCCATTGAGAATTAACGTCGAGATTCCATACTCGCCGACTTTCTTGGCTGCTCGAAGCTTGGTCGCCATTCCTCCTGTACCCTCAAATGTGCTGGAAATTCCTGCCAGACCTTCGATATCTGGAGTAATCTCCGTGATCAGCGGAATTAAGGTCGCCGAGGGGTTTTTACGCGGATCTTCCGTATATAGTCCGTCGACATCAGAGAGAATCACCAGCAAGTCCGCATCGGCAAGGTGAGCCACTTCGCTCGCGAGGGTGTCGTTGTCGCCGACCCTGATTTCGTCAACCGCCACGGTATCATTCTCATTGATGATCGGCACAATGCCGAAACCGATGAGTGCCGCGAGGGTATGGCGAGCATTGAGGAATCGACGGCGATCGGCGAGATCCTGGTGTGTGAGCAGAATCTGCGCCACTTGAATATTGAGATGTTCAAATGCTTTTTCATAGGCCCACATGAGCCGGCTTTGCCCCACCGCTGCCGCTGCTTGCTTGACCGGAAGGCTTTTCGGATAATCCTTCAGCTCCAACTTTCGGATACCAGAAACAATGGCACCGGAAGAGACCACCAGGATCTCCCGACCCTGTGCTCGGAACGTCGCGATTTCATCAGCCAATCGCTCAATCTGGTGAGGCCGCAGACCTTCCGCGCGCGAAGCGATCAGGCTGCTGCCGATCTTGATAACAATCCGCTTCGCTTGCACTAAGAGCTTGTCTCGCATGGCGTCTTTCGTAAACGCTCTACCTGTTTCCCGAGGTAGGTGATCAAGTCATCAAGCCCTTTGTTCGTGGCGGCGGAAATCGGCAAGCAGGGATAGTCGTTGAGGCGACAATAGGTCTGGAGCTGGGCAAGCCGTTCACTCGTGCCGATCACATCGATCTTGGTTGGGACAACAGCGAATGGGCGCCTGGTGAGCCCCACGTCATAGGCTGCAAGTTCGTGCCGTAAGGTCTCGAACATGACCACTGGATCGTCAGAGGCCCATTCGGAGACATCGATCAAATGGAGCAAGAACGCGGTGCGTTCGATATGACGGAGAAACTGTGCACCCAGACCTTTCCCTTCATGCGCCCCCTCGATAAGGCCGGGAATATCGGCCACGACAAAGCTTCGGTCGGATCCCCACCGGACAACCCCCAGATTGGGGATCAGAGTGGTGAAGGGATAGTCGGCGATCTTAGGCCGGGCCGCTGATATGGCTGCAATGAGCGTGGACTTGCCGGCGTTGGGAAAACCGACCAACCCAACGTCGGCGAGCAGTTTCAGTTCAAGCCGCAAAGTTCGTTCTTTACCCGGAGTTCCGAGAGTGCACTTCGTCGGCACTCGATTGACGGAGGTGGCAAAGTTGCTGTTGCCTTTCCCCCCTCGTCCTCCTTGAGCGATAACGGCCGTTTGGCCGTCTTCGACGAAATCCGCAAGTGTTTCTTTCGTCTGGTTATCAGAGACGATGGTGCCGACAGGAACAGCGATGGTCAGATCTTCTCCGGAACGGCCCGTACAATTGGATCCTCCGCCGGCTCGCCCGTCTTGAGCGTCATAATGATTTTGGTAGCGGAGGTCGAGCAGGGTCGTCAATCGATGAGAGGCGGTCATGACGATGTCGTCACCATTGCCTCCATCTCCGCCGTCCGGGCCTCCACGTGGAACAAACATCTCCCTCCGGAAACTGCAGATGCCGTTTCCGCCTCGACCGGCTCGTACTGTAATCTGTACCTCATCGACAAACATAATCTCCCCACGTTCCGCAGGTGAATCAGCAACAACGATGGGAAAGTATACCTGACCTGACCCGAAGGGGAGAGAGAGAATTTATCCAGCTTCGCCGTAATGGAGGAACAGAAAAGAGAATCAGGATTCGGTTGGAACAGGATAGACGCTGACTTTTCGTCTGCTGCGTCCACCTTCAAACTTCACCACACCGCTCACTTTGGCAAATAGGGTATGGTCTCTTCCAAGATCCACATTGAATCCGGGGAAAAACTTGGTGCCGCGCTGACGAACGATAATGCTTCCGGCCGTGACGGTCTGACCACCATAGGCCTTCACGCCCAAATATTGGGGATTGCTATCACGGCCGTTACGTGATGACCCACCGCCTTTGTTTGTTGCCATGGGAAATCCCTTCCTATGTCCTTAGGCCGTTGCAATGTTCTTAATCAACAGCCGAGTGAATCCTTGCCGGTGCCCACGGGTACGGCGATAGTTCTTGCGGCGCTTCTTCTTGAAAACGGTAATCGATCGGGTCCGTCCTTGTCGCACGATTTCAGCTGTGATCTTGGCCCCGTTAATAAGGGGTTGGCCTACAAGAATACCTTCATTGCCATGTACGACATGGACCTTGTTGAGCTCAATCTGGGCCCCCACATCTCCCGGCAGCCGTTCGACCTGGATCGTCGTGCCTGTTTCAACTCGATATTGTTTGCCGCCTGTTTCAATGATTGCATACATAATCCATTCTCCGAACTTGAGGAACGGTTTATCTAACATGGGGATATGAGAGGTGTCAAGCTAAACGAAGAGCGATTGGATTAGGATCGTCCATCAGGCCCCTCTTTAGAAGGCTATAAGAGGGAACGTGCTGACACGTATGCTTGGCCGCATCATCGCGATGACATGTATCCCGTATTTCGCGATACCAACTTGAAGATGGAAGTAACATATGTCTCGCACTAACAAGTTTGTGATCCGCACCTATCATCGGATTCCCGTTCGCTGCGTGGTGTACTATCTGGGCGGGGATTTTCTCGGAAAAGGAACGGGCATGAATCTGTGTCGTAACGGATTCCGCATCCTGGGCGATCATCAAGTGGTTCCGGGGATGGAA
>JAICUC010000401.1 GCA_025936075.1 Nitrospira sp.
ACCGAGGACGGTGTCGTTCAGCTCAACGGAACCGTGCGCTTCCAGGTCACCGCTCTCGAAGCCGCTGAGACGGCCCGCCAAGTGCCGGGTGTCCGGGCAGTGAACACCGAAAAGATACGGCTGGAGGGCGAGAGCTGATGCAAGGCCGCTCCGGCCCCTTGCCTTACCCTACCTCAACGGTGGAGAACCCAGACAGCATCTCAGCCCAGGATCGTCCGCTGCTCCTGACCCGTGATTTCGGACTTGTCTGGTCCGGACAATTTATCTCACAAATAGGAGACGGCGTCTCAAGACTGGCGCTCCTGTGGTTCGTCTATGCCGTCACCGGGTCGCCCATCAAAACGTCCGTCATCGGCCTGCTGCAGACGATCCCTCCGATTGTGTTGGGTCCGATCATCGGCGTGTATGTCGATCGGCTTCCGAAAAAGGTGCTGCTCATCACCAGCGATATATTGCGCGCGTTGTTGATCGGGTTGATTCCCTGCCTCATTCCCGTGGAATCCTTTACGGTATCCGTCCTCTATATCTTGGTCCTCTTGCACGCCATTGCGACGGCGGTGTTCGGTCCGGCTCTCACCGCCGCCATACCTTCGTTTGTTCCTAAAACCCAATTCACGGCCGGCAATGCGCTTCTCCAAAGCACGACCAGCCTCGGCATTATTTTCGGTCCCGCGCTGAGCGGCTTAGGCATTGCCGCGTACGGGTCACAAGAGGTTCTATGCCTCAACGCCGCGACATACATGATTTCTGCCGCGTGCCTCACGCTGGTCCGCTTCAAGAACTCTGCGCCACAGGTTCCGTCACGTGCCGGGCGGCCGACGATGCTGCAGGATCTGGTTGAAGGATTTCGCTATAGTGTCGTCATCCAACCGACGATCTTGCTCTTGACCGGCACCGCCGCTCTCTATACGTTCGGCACCAGCGCGTTGACCGCTCTCTTCCCTGTGTTCGCGCGGAAAATGCTGGGACTGGGCCCGGTAGAGATCGGGTATTTATGGTCCGCGGTCGGCGTCGGACTCTTCATCACATCGATCGGGCTCTTGTGGGCGACCGACTGGATGATCAAGGATCGAATGCGCCTGATCATGGGTACCACTGTGTTGAGCGCGGCTGCCCTTTGCGCGTTGACGAGAACGACTGATCTTTATATGGCCGGTCTCCTCATGGGTTTGATCGGCTGTGGGATGGGCGCCTTTACCCCCATTGCGTGGGGCATCATCCAAGAACTCGCGCCGAGACAGATGATCGGACGAGTCTTGGGCTTCTATGGAACAGGCGCGATGACGGCCGCCATCGGGGGAATTTCCGCATTCGGATGGATCATGGAACAGCAGGGTACGGAAACCGGCGTATACGGAATCGGCCTCGTGATGTTGATGACGAGCCTGGTCGCCGCCCGCATGAGCCGAGCAAAAACCATGCACTGAAGGGAACATTCATGAACGACGTGATCAGATTGAAGGATCAATATTATATCCTCGCATCATCCTCGTTGGCCGAAGGCCGCTCGGAAGCGTTGAAGCAGGGTGAGACCTTCGCCGTGTTCGATCGGTACGGCGACATCCATCAAGTGGTGCCGGGCCCGCAGGGCCTCTATCATGAAGGGACGCGGTTCCTCTCCCGATTCGAGCTCTCGCTCGGGGGGGAGCGTCCGATGTTGCTCAGCGCGAAGGCGAAAGACGACAATGCGCTCGTTCGGATCGATCTCACCAACCCGGACATGATGCTGGATGCGCAACGGCCGGTGCCGCGCGGCACACTCCACCTGTGCCGTACCCGGTTTCTCTGGCAAGGGACCTGTTACGAGCGCATCCGCGTTCATAACTACGGAGTGGAACAATTTCCCCTCCGACTCATGGTCGCCATGGATGCGGATTTCGCCGACCTCTTCGAAGCGAGAGGCCGACAGCGTCCTCGTCGCGGACGAAAGCTGAACACCGTTCGATCGAAGATCGGGCTGGTGCTTGGATACAAAGGACTGGATGAGACCGTCCGTCGAACGTATATCACATGCTCCCCGGCGCCGAAGCGGGTCATGTCTGATGGGTTGAGAATCGAGGCAAATATCCCTCCGCACACCGACATGGCGTGGGAGATCTCGATTTCATGCGAAATCAAGCAACGGCGGAGGGCGTTTCTCTCCTACGACGGTGCCCACCGGGAGGCCTTTCGCGCGTTACAGAAAGCCAAAGCCTCCGATGCTCACATCTATACGTCGAATGAACAATTCAATCACTGGTTGAACCGGTCGATGGCCGATCTCCACATGTTGATCTCGGAGACACCGCAGGGACTCTATCCCTATGCCGGGGTGCCTTGGTTCAGCGTCCCGTTCGGGCGAGACGGGATTATTACCGCCTTGCAAATGCTGTGGATGAATCCCGCTCTCGCGCGTGGAGTCCTCGGCTTTCTGGCCGCGACTCAGGCGACTGAGAATCGGCCGGAACAGGATGCGGAGGTCGGCAAGATTTTGCACGAGACGCGTCAGGGCGAGATGGCGGCCCTCGGGGAAATTCCGTTCGGCAGATACTATGGGAGTGTCGATGCCACGCCGTTGTTCATTGTGCTGGCGGGCGCCTATTACGAACGAAGCGGCGATCGCGGGTTTCTTACGGCGCTCTGGCCTCATATTCAGCTGGCCCTGCAGTGGATCGATCAGTACGGCGATTCGACCGGCATGGGTTTCACGACCTACGCTCGGCGGACCGACAAGGGACTGGTGCATCAAGGATGGAAAGACTCGCACGATGCCGTTTTCCACACCGACGGGAGGGCTGCCGAAGGGCCGATTGCGCTCTGTGAGGTCCAGGCGTACGTCTATCGAGCCAAGCGAACGGCGGCGGAGGTTGCTCGGTTGTTGGGGGATTCCGATCACGCCGATCGATTGCTGAAAGAAGC
>JAICUC010000093.1 GCA_025936075.1 Nitrospira sp.
CCAATCCTCAGGGACAACCGCAGCCGCGCGTCAAACGGTATCATGTTCATGCGGTTCCTGCGAAAGCGCAGTTTGAAATCAAGTTCCCTCGCGTGGAAGGGTACACTCAAGCCATTCGCAATAAGGTGACTGTGGACTGGGGCAACGTTCCCTCGCTCCTCTTGGAGCCGGGCCGCATTCCACCGGAAGTGGAGGTCAAAGGCCTGCATGTCTCCACCAAGGGCAAGCTCACGCTCAGCGGTCCGGGTCGAGTGGATGAGGTCAACCTCGAGGAATTTCGCGCGAAGCGCCGCATGCAAGAGCTCGTGTTCGATCTCGCGAACACGCTCGCGCGCGACTATGTCGCGCAGAAGCAGTGCGCAATTCCAACCCACACACTGTTTCCCCAACTCGCCGGCATCATCCAGCTGTATCTGGACAAGAAGGTAGAGGCTCGGACACCTGCCGACAAGAAGGACCTCTTTCTTGCGCCTTACTATGGCTGGGTTGTCGAGCGATTGCTGGAGGCGATTCGTCCTGATACGTCACAAGGGGAAGCACCGGAGGTGCCTCGCTATGAAGCGACTCGTGGACCGGGTTCCACTGCTGAAGTGGATTTCTGGACGAGCCGTGAGGTGCGGGAAGTCATGAAGAGCCATCTCAACTATGTGGTCGCGGATACTAAACAGTGGGAACAGTCGGCTGCTTATTATCTGGACAAGAGCAACGCTGTCGAGGCGTTCGTCAAGAATTCAGGGCTTGGGTTCGCGATTCCGTATCTGCACAATGGACAGATGCACGATTATGTGCCGGACTTTATTGTTCGGCTAAAGACCGAACCGGCGAGCTATCTGATTCTGGAGACCAAGGGGTACGATCCGCTGGAGGACGTGAAACGCGCGGCGGGTGAACGATGGGCAGCGGCGGTGAATGCGGACGGAGCCTATGGGTGTTGGCGCTATGCTATGGTAAAAAAAGTATCGGACATCCCAGATATTCTAAAGTGAACCAACGTCGCTATTCTTCTGCTGCCTTCTCTCCCCCTTCCCACAGTTTCACGGTCCGATCCCACGACGCACTGGCGAGGCGCTTGCCATCGGGGGAGAAGGTGATGCAGCGCACGGGGCCGCTGTGGCTTTTCACGGTTCTGAAATTCCGCCCGGTGGCCAGATCCCAAAACTTTATGGTCTGGTCGTCGCTTGCGCTGACCAACACTTTTCCGTCGGGGGACACCGCGAGACTGCGAACCCAATCTTTGTGACCGGTGAGGGTTTTTTTCTCGACCGCGTTCGGCATCTCGAACAGCTTGATGGTAGCGTCTCGGCTGCCGGTCATCAAAAGTTTGGCGTCGGGAGTGAAGGTCATGGCCCCGATCCAGTAGTCCATCGGCTTTTGGAACCCGCCGTCATCCGCGATGAAGTAGCCGCGGGTTTCAGTGGTATCTTCCTGGTCCTCCTTCCAATGGCCGTCGTGCAGCACCTTCTCCTCGCCGCTCGGGAGCACTTCCCAAATCTTGATCTTTCCGATGTCGGTTCCGCTGGCGAGGTGAATACCGTCCGGTGAAAACGCCACGCAGACCGACCAGTGATGGTCGTATTCATCCTTCCCGAGCAACGTCATCAACTCGGTGCCGGTGGTCACTTCCCAAATCTTGATGTCTTTGTTGTGGCTGCCGCGTGCAAGCATGAGGCCGTCCGGCGAGAGCGAGAGGCAGCAGACATTATGATCATAACGTGAGAACAAGAGTTTCATCGGCTCGCCGGTCTTCCCGTTCCATAACCGGATCGTGCGGTCTTCACTGCCGGTGGCGAGGGCCTGTCCGTCCGGAGTGAAGACGATGGCGCGAATATCGTTGGTGTGACCGCGAAGGGAGCGCAGCAACCGGCCGGTTTCGATGTCCCACATGCGGACGAGGCGTTCGGCGCCGCCGCTGGCGAGTGTTGATCCATCGGGAGAAAAGGCGACCGCCCAGACTCCATGCGAATGGCCACGGAACGTCTTCACTTCCCGGCAGTCCGCGGTCCAGTATCCTAAGAAATCGATGGGAGGTGCCGATGCAGCCGTCGTTTCAGAAGAGGCGTTCACAAGCGAAGGGTTCATGGTGGATTCCAACATGATTACATGATTAATGGTTTGCTTTTCTCGGCGGCTTGCTCCTTGATTGAGCAACAGCCCGCCCAGTATAATTCCTCGGTCGTTCGGATCGTAAGAGATGCCTCGCGGCCAAGTCAACCCTCCAACTGTCTTGTTTGCGAGGGGGAAGGTGCGCAGGGTTGACGCTGAGCATGCTCTCGTGTTCTAAGATGTTCTAAAG
Organism: Nitrospira sp.; assembly: GCA_025936075.1. Taxonomy (GTDB): domain Bacteria; phylum Nitrospirota; class Nitrospiria; order Nitrospirales; family Nitrospiraceae; genus Nitrospira_D. The sequence continues at coordinate 2,294 of JAICUC010000093.1, forward strand.
GGACATCGTCGAAGCGCCAAGCCGACCCTCATCACTATGTCGTCGATGGGTTGTCGTCGTTAGGATATCTCAAGGTGGCCTCTTAAGCCACTGAGGTTCTTCCGTGGAAATCAGATTCCAACCTGCTTTGCTCCAAGAAGTGATCGACTCGTTCGTTGAGAAGACCGAACGAGAAGGCGATCCTACGTACTACAAGGAATTCCATGAGCATGCCGACCCGATTTATGAGAAGTTCACCCTCGAAGACCGAGAGGCCGAGTTCAAAAAACTCTATCAATATCTCTTCGGTATCTGGGGATTTTCAGACATTGTGCGGGATTCATTTCACGAATATTCGCTGTTAGAGGAAAAGGTCGGCATCGTCCTGGTCAAGGGCGTGCTGAAGGAAGATCAGGAAGGCGTCGATATTCTTCGAAAATGGGGGTCTGTCGAAAAAGGCTTGGCTGAAGAGTTTGAGGCGAAGGGGATGAAGGGCGTGGGGATCAAACTGATTCCACGCAGATTTTATGATCCGGCATTGACCCGCTATTGCCGCCATGAATTGATGCATATCTCCGATATGATCGATCCGCAGTTCGGTTACGATCCTGATACCAAGGTGGGGCTGAATCCGGGCGAAGAGACGTTGATCTTGCAGCGCTATCGTGTGCTCTGGAGCTTGAGTGTCGATAGTCGGCTGGTGACGGCCGGCAAGGAACCCATGCTGAGCAAGGAGGATCGATTCAAGGAATTCCGGTCGTGGTACCGAAAGATTCCGCCTCCTCAGCTGAAGTCGGTGTTCGAGGGGCTCTGGCAAACTTCATATTTCACCCATTCAGAGCTGATTGAAATGGCCGGCGACACGCTCCGTGTGATGGATCGAGCCGTCGATGTGGAAGGCGGCGAGGTCCCGGAGACTGAAAATAAGATCATGCTCATGCCGGGTTTCCCGTGCCCGTTGTGCCGGTTTCCCACCTATTCGTGGGTCGAAGATATGGGAACGAAAGTGGAATCGTACGTGCTCGACTTCATCCGTGAGAATCACCCGGGATGGGACGTAGATTTCGGGGCCTGTGATCGGTGTGTTGAGGTATATAAACTGCGTGCCGACGGTGTCATGTAGTGAGGAGGGTGAAAAAGGCCACTGGCTGCGTTCTCGGCTCGCAAGAATCCTCAACGTACCTCCGAAGGTACGCCTGCGGTTCTTGCTTCACCTGCGGCCTTGCCGAGCGACCTTTTTGACCCTCCTCCGAGAAAATCCATGGCGACCAACCCATCATATGGCCGGCGGGATTTCCTAAAAGATTCGGTGATCTCTACGGTCAGGGCCGCGCATGAGCTCGTCAAACAGGCCGATGGTCTTCCGGCGAAGCCTCCTCCTGCATCGACGCGTATTGATTGGCTGCGTCCTCCTGGTGCGGTGGGAGAACAATTGTTTCTTGAACGGTGTACACGGTGCAATGATTGCGTCACGGCCTGTCCACCCGGCGCGATCGTCGCACATCCGGAGGACGGCACCCCGGTTCTTTTTGCGGATCAATCACCCTGCCTCCTCTGCGAAGACCTTCCCTGCATCGCCGCATGTGAAACAGACGCGCTCTTGCCCGTCGTGGGAGTCGACCACGTCCACATGGGAATCGCTGCAATTTCACACCGTTTTTGTACGGCGGGACAGGGATGTCATGCGTGCGTGTCGAAGTGCCCAACGGACGCCCTTGTGATGGATTTTGCGTCGTTGCATCTATCCGTCGTGGAGGAAGCCTGTGTCGGGTGCGGAATGTGCGAGATGGTCTGCAAGACCGTCAGCGACCGGGTTGCAATCCGTGTGATACCGTCGAGACATCTGACAAGGGTCGATTTATGATGACGTCATTCGCGCGAGATTGCTCAGTGGAAAATGTCAGTTCACGACATCGAACCAATTCACTCTTGACTTCGTACCACCCTTATTCATATACATACATGGCTCTGTCGCCCAACCGTGGGGGTAGGGTGAACGAGGCGGCCAGGAGACGAACGCTATGACGAGTCAACAGCCGATGCAAGGGGTATCTGCATCAGCAACCGCCACACTGCCGAACCTTTCCACCATCAAAGACTCTCCCGCCGTCGAGCGCGCGCTGAACCGCAGTAAAATTTATTTGCTGATCTCCTGGAGTCTTCTGTATCCCGAAGATGAAGAATTTCTGGATTACCTGCGGTGCGGCGAATTCGTGGAGGATGGCCGTGCTGCTCTCAGTGCATTGGAAGTCGCCCTAGGAACCGATGACGGTGGGCGGGCCAAGGAGAAGTTGGGCGCGCTGAAGCAACAATTTGATCGGGTGGAGAGTCTCATCGCTTCCGAATGTGTCAACTGGCAACTGAGCGACCTGCAGTCGGAACATCGCCGTGTGTTCAGCAATGTGATTACGCTGGACTGCCCTCCCTATGAAACTCTTTTCGGGAACGACCATGTGTTCGCGCAATCCCACGTAATGGGCGATATCTCAGGTTTCTACAAAGCCTTCGGAGTCGAATTGTCGAAAGATATCCATGAGCGGCTCGATCACCTCAGCGTCGAATTCGAGTTCATGCATTTTCTTGCCTACAAGGAATCCTACTCGCGCTGTCACGATGGGCCGGAGAAGACACAGATCGTGGTCGACGCGCAGAAAAAGTTCGTCAAAAACCATATCGGCCGATGGGTACCGCTGTTCTGTCGCATGCTGACCAAGAAAGCGGACTCCGGTCTCTTCAAATTAGTGGCCGATATGACCGCTGAATGGATGGAGTTTGAGGCGGCCTTTTTGAGCGTGGCCCCTCAGCCCTACACGGAAACCGATTATCGACCGGCGACGTTCAACTCTCCCGAAGGCCAGACCTATGAATGCGGCGCGCAAGATCAGGGGAACGAATTGACCGTGCTGTTGAATGAAGTCGGTGCACAGTCGTTCATGGATGTGAAAGAGAAAGATAAAGGGCATGAGGAAGGGGGACCTTCCGGAACCGCATGAGAAAATCAGTAGGGGTATTCAGTTAAAAGCCATCTTTATAAAAAGAGGAGGGAGTAGCATTATGAGGGTAGCGCAGACGACCAACAGGAAATTGGTGTTTGCCATTCTTCTCTCCGCCCTCACTGTCGGCCTGATGCTGACGTTGGGGCGAGTACCACTGGCCGTCAGTCAACCGGTCACGATACCGGCTAAGACGGTGAAGGGCGCGATTCCAATGGACGGCGCCAACCCTATCTGGGAAAGTGTTCCGGGCGTTGTCGTTCCGTTGAGTGGTCAGCTCATCACGACACCGATGCATCCGAATATCTCGGTGAAGTCGGTATTCGTCAAGGCGATGACCAACGGCAAAGAGATCGGATTGCGCTTGGAGTGGAGTGATCAGACGAAGAATGACACGACGATCGGCCCGCAAGATTTTCGGGACCAGGTTGCGGTGATGTTCCCGGTCAATACAGCAGGGGCTCCGCCGTTCCAGTGCATGGGGCAGTCCGGTGGGACAACCAATATCTGGCGATGGAATGCCGAATGGCAGAAGGACCTCGGCAAGGACAGCGCGGGAATCTGGGATGTGGACGATCAGTACCCCGGCATTTTCTGGGACTATTATTTTGAAGAGCCGGCCGGCGGCGTCACCTATCCGGACCGCATCGGTCGAAGCCTGGGACCGTTCAATCCCGGCATCTGGTCTGGAAACATCATATCTGATCCGACACTTCGCGTGAGTGCCGTTGAAGATTTGAGCGCGAACGGCTTCAGCACCCTCACGACGCAAGCTCACCAGGATGTCATTGGAAACGGTGTCTGGGAACCAGCGGGATCCGTCAAGGGCGGAGGCTATACCGGTCCGACATGGCGGGTGGTCGTGAAGCGGACGTTGGAGAGCGGCGATGCGAACGATGTGCAGTTCAAGTCGGGGATATCGGTGCCGATCGCTTTTGCAGTGTGGGACGGTGCCAATGTCGAGCGGAACGGCATGAAGTCGCTTTCGACCTGGTTCACGTTGAAGCTATAGCGCCCGAGCGACATTTGAGCGGATAGTACTGCCGCGTCGCGTACGTTTACAGAGGCCTCGGATCGGGATCCCGGTAAATGAGGGAACGGTCCGAGGCTTTTTTTTGAAGATTCCAGAATCGGCTTATGTCTCTCCGTCCCTGCAGGATTGCATTTTGCGAAGTGCGGAGAGTATAAGAGAAAAACATTTAGAACTTACTGATTTTCAAGCATAAAAGGACAAGTATCGCATGAAAATCTCACTGCTTTTCCCTCCGACCTGGCATCCTTCTCAACCCTATCTCAGTTTGCCGTCCTTGACGGGGTTTTTGCGTCAGGGTGGGGTTTCCGACGTGTCACAGCGCGACCTTGGTATTGAATTGTTGGATACCGTACTGACCAGAGATTATGCAGCCGAGGTGTATCAGCGTTTGCTTGCCAAGCAGCACGAGCTTGAGAAGACTCAGACAGGGGAGACAGGTCCTGGAAGTCGCGAGCATTACGCGAAGGTAACCGATTCGCTCGACCGATTTTCCTATCTTGTCGACCGTATCGAACTGGCCAAGGAGACATTGCGCAGCGACGGATTTTACGATCCTGACGCCTATCGGGCCAGCTTGTTCATGATCGACAAGTGGCTGGAAGTCGTGTCCTCGGTTTATTTTCCGACCAGGCTCACAGTTGTGGATAATCAGTTTGAAAACTATTCCATTTATTCCTCCAAGGATCTGATGCGGGTTATTCGTGACGAAGCGCAGAATCCTTTCCTCAGCCTCTTTCGCGACCGATTCATCCCATCGATCGTCAACAGCCGTCCCGATCTCATCGGGGTCTCGATTACGGCCACCTCCCAAATCATCCCGGGCCTTACGCTCTGTCGACTGATTAAGGAGGCCGCCCCCGAGCTTCACGTGACTATCGGCGGCAGCATCTTTACCCGTCTCGTGGACAACATTCGTCGTTGCCAGAGCCTCTTCGAATTGACCGATGATATCGTCGTATTCGAGGGCGAAACAGCCTTGCTGGAATTGGTCAATCAGTTGGCGGGGAAGAAGGACTACAGTAAGGTTCCCAATCTGATCTATCGGCAGAACGGCAAGATAACGGTCAATCAACCGTTCTATTCAGAAAATGTCAATCAGCTTCCCGCGCCGAACTATGACGGATTCCCGCTGCATCGCTACTTGTCGCCGGAGCCGGTCCTGCCGGTCCAATTTTCGCGGGGCTGTTACTACAAAGATTGTGCGTTCTGCGCACTGACCCTCGATCACCAGAATTTCAGACAAAAGGACCCGGGGCGTACGGTCGAGGAACTGCAATGGCTGAAGCAACGCTATGGCGCACGCCATTTCTTTTTCACCGACGAATGCTTCGCGCTGGCGCCGACAAAACGGTTGTGCCAGCAAATGATCGAGCGCGAGCTCGATGTCAAATGGACATGCGAGATGCGGTTCGAGAAAAATCTTTCGCGCGAGCTGTTGGCGTCAATGCGTGATGCCGGGTGTTTGAAGATCGTCTTCGGGTTGGAGTCCTTCAATCAACGCATCATGGATTTCATGAAGAAGGGAATCAAGCAAGAATGGGTCCGGCGGATCGCGGATGACTGTGTGGATCTCGGCATCGCCGTGCATTGTTACATCATCGTCGGCTTCCCGACGGAAAGAGAGGAAGAAGCGCTGGAAACCATGAACTTTATCGTTGAAAACAAGAGACTCCACGAGTCGTACGGGTTTTCTTGCCAACCCTGCCTGTTCGACTTGGAAAAGGAAGCTCCCATTATGAGCGATCCCGGAGGATATGGCATTCGACGCATCATGCGGCCGTCGGCGGAAGACTTGAGCCTGGGATTTTTCTATGAAGTGCAAGAGGGCATGACTCCCGAAGAAGCAGAGCGACTGTATCAGTATGTCTACGAGCGGATCAGCGAAGTCGTGTGCGAGCTTCCCTTCAACTATGCGATGGCGGATGGGCTACTGTATATCTCCAGAACGAAAGAAGGAGCCGGGCAGGCGCCGATCGCCGCGCATTGACCTCATTTTTTTGCGAGAGCTATAATGGCTGATTCTATGGGTGTAGTCATGAAGGCAACAGCTCTCAGCGAGCGAGTGACAGGGAAAGTTTCAGACTTCGGGCCACTGTTCGAGTATACCGTCAAACTCGTTCTTCTGACCTCTTTTCTCGAGCTGGTTCTCTATCGTCTGGCCTCCCGACTGGGAATGCATCTCAGCAAGATGGCGGCAGATCATCCGTGGATCACCCCCACATTCAGTGCCCTGACCGAGGTGGGCGCATGGCTCCTCAACATCGTCGCCGTATTGTTGTTCTTGGCACTCACGTTGACCTTGATCAACCGATGGGGAGGACCGGAAACAAGCCGGCTCAGCAAGCTTGGCGGTGTGGGGGTTGCACTCTTGTTGCTGTTGACCGTGATGTTTCTCATTGTGCAGCCCGGCATGCCGGGGGCAATCGTCTACAACGGGTTGACGCTGCTGGTGCTGACGGCGTTTGTATGGGAATATGTGACGGCCCACCCCGAGCCGGCGCAACGCGCGCTGGCGGTCACGTATTATTTGGGTGTTTCAGGATGGCTGTATTATCAGATCGTTTCGACGATCTACAGTTTGATGGGCACGATCGCGTCACCGCCCTTGGTCTACGAATCTCATCGTGTGGGTGAGGCGTTGATGGTTCTAGCCAGCTTCTTCGTTTTTGTGGCCTATGGCAAGAGCAAGAGTCTCTCGTTGCGAACGAAGAATCGGCGGCAGCGGAACCGAGCCATGTGGTTTTGGTCGATGACGGGAATCATTTTCTCAGCCCTCCTCGTCGTAGATTACGCCTTGGACCTGTATAATCCCGCATTGGCCTCCGCCGTCAGGCAGGCCTCGCAGGGCATCGGGTGGATCTTTCAATTCGGAATGGGCTATACCTTCTATCTCCCGTTTGCGGTGTATGTCGGGGGATTGCTCTGCTGGTCCTACACCGTCGTCAAGTTGCTGATGATGGGGCGACTGGCCGGCTATGGGATCGGTCTGATGTTCGTCGCCGGTTATGCCCTCATGTTCTCGAACCTTACGTTAATGGTCGTCCTTGGGGTCATGTTGCTTGCCCTTGATCGAGTGAAGCCGACCGCCGCCGAATCTGTGCCGACCGCCGTCGGCCCCGTGATGTCGGCATCGGACGGCCTACTCCCGAGGCAGGCCTAGTTTCAGAGCGAGATGATTATGGAAAATCCAGAACCGACGGCATCGCAATCGGAGGTCGTTCTCGACCCCGGCGATCAGCCGCTTACTCCGGACGAAGAGATCTCCGAGATCGAAAAATTATTGGCCGGCGAACCGGATGACTTTCAGGCTCGTTGTCGACTCGGTGAACTGTACTTCAGCAAAGGGCGGCTTGACGAGGCGTTGGCGGAAGTCAAAAAAGCGATTGAGATGGCGGAATCCCTTCGCGCGGAAATGAATCGCTCGCTGGCCATGTATTATTCAAACCTGGGAACGATCTATGCGACGAAGAACATGGCCGATGAAGCCGAGGCTGAATTTCGGCATGCATTGGATATTTTCCCGCATGATGTCCTGGCGTTGTTCAATCTTGGGAGGCTCTACGCAGACAAGAAGCAATACATGGAGGCGAAGGGTTACTACGAACGTCTCGTCGAAATCACGCCTGACGACCCGATCGCTTGGTATAACCTTGCCGGCGTCTATATTGAGTTGGATAACCCCCACGTGTCCGACTACAACACGATCGACGTGGGTATTCAGTGCTATCTTCGCACCTTGGAGCTGGATCCCAAACATTTGGAATCGAGCTTCAAGCTGATGGAAATCGCGCTCAATCATAAAAAGGCCGATTTGGCGGTCAGGGTTATGGAGAGCGCGGTGGAGCACAGTCCGGATGAACCGCTCGCGTATTACAACCTCATCAGTGTGTATGATAAGTGCAAGATGTTCGACAAGGCCGAAGAGACCCGCAAACGATTAAAGGAGCGGTTTTCCAAGAAGCCGAAGGACGATTCACGATCCTAATTCATATTGAGGAAGAGGTGTACTATGTTTGGAAGTTTGGGATTCACCGAGCTGATTCTTATACTCATGATTGTGCTGATTATCTTCGGCGCCGGGAAATTACCGCAATTGGGTGAGGGGCTGGGCAAGGCGATCAAGGGATTCAAGAAGTCCGTCCATGAAGCGGAAGCAATCGAGGCCGACGCTCAAGCTGAGGCGCAACAGGCTCCTGCGCCTCAAATCGTGACTGCGACTTCGACTCAGAATGCTGCATTGAATCAACCGGCGGGAGGCGCCGCGCAGCCCGCTCCGCGAGCCTAGCAGGATGTTGAAAAAGTCCGGTTGGACGGCCTTTTTGAACATCCTGCGCTGAGAGTCAAAAGTGCGCGAGCAGCAAAATAATTTATTAACAGCCTTCTAGCGAGCATCGTACCTATGGACACCGAACTTGGTTTGACCGCCGGCTACATTGAAACCTTTGCTGGAAACGGTAAAGCCCGAAGCACGGGCGACGGCAAGCGTGCGGTGAAAGCCGGAATTCCGCTCCCCCATCACATCGCACTCGACAAGGCAGAACGGTGGCTGTATTTTGCCGAATCAGG
>JAICUC010000178.1 GCA_025936075.1 Nitrospira sp.
CATATCGATAGATTTCCAGTCCCGCCAGGGAGTGATCGGACGCCGATCGGTTGAGCCAGACTCGAAACCGACGGTGGCGATTGAAGAGTTTCAGGCCGGCGATGACGAGCCACTGAGATTGCAGCTGGAGTCATTCCTAAAGTCCGTTCGTGCGCGATCATGCCCGGTCGTGTCGGGGGAAGACGGGACGGCCGCTTTGGAGGTGGCGCATCGCGTGTTATCCGCCATCAAAATGTTCGGACAGCGTAATTCCTGAGGACATCTTCTGTCGCCGACCATATGGGGTTCTTCGCGACCATGCGCATCAGGCCACCATCACATCTATGGTCTTGTCGATCGTCATGGCCCGTATCCTGATCATTTCCGGTGAAGCCTCAGGCGACCTTCACGGAGCCAATCTCGCCAAAGCGCTGAAAGCGCGCGATCCCCGGGTCTCATTGGCTGGAATCGGGGGGCGCGCGATGGAGGCGGCCGGTGTGCGATTGGTGGAGGAAATGGGGCGATTTGACGTCATTGGTATGGTCGGCCCCTTCGCGTTGGTATCGATCATCCGGCGGTTTATCATGATGCGGCGGTTATTCCGATCAAAACAATGGGATACGGTGGTGTTCATCGACCATCCGGGTCTCAATATGCGCTTGGCGTATTTTGCCAAAGCGGCCGGCATGCAGGTGGTGTACTATATCGCGCCGCAGATTTGGGCGTGGGCACCTTGGCGGATTCGTTGGATCAAACAGCGGGTCGATCATGTCCTGGTCATACTTCCTTTTGAGAAGTCTCTCTATGACGAAGCGGGTGTACGATGTACGTTTGTCGGTCATCCCATATTGGATGCGGTCGCGGGACGCTACGATCGGAAGGAGCTTCGCCGCAGATTCGGTTTCTCCGATGACGAGCGGGTGATTGCCTTGTTGCCGGGAAGCCGAGCCCACGAGGTACAAGTATTGCTGCCGATCCTCCTCGAAGCTGTCGAGAAATTAGCGCGCTGCGAACCCAAAACGAAGTTTATCCTGGCGCAAGCCTCCACCATACACGATAATCTGCTGCAGCCTCTCCTGAGGCGGAGCTCGATCCCTATCGCGCTGGTGAAGGAGCAGGCCACCGAAATGATGGCATTGTCGGACCTGGTGCTGGTGGCCTCGGGGACGGCTACGCTGCAAGCGGCTGTAGTCGGAACTCCGATGGTGCTGTTCTATCGAACCACGCCGCTGACATTTTGGTGTGCGAATGTCGTGATTCGATTCGTGATACGAGTCAAATGGATCGGGCTCGTCAATCTGGTGGCCGGTCGGACGGTCGTGCCGGAGTTGATCCAATCTGCTGCGACGGGGCAGCGATTATATGAAGAAGCTCTGCGGCTCCTGGAAGATCGGCCGACATATAATGAGATGAAACGAGATTTAGCAAAGGTTCGGGCCGCCTTGGGTGAACCGGGCGCATCAGCCAGAGCCGCAGAGGCGGTGTTGTCGGCATGTCGGGCTTAGAGCGATTCAAGCGGCTGATGAGCTATGTGAGACCGTACCGCACACGGTTCGCAGGAGCTTTTGTCTGTTCAGGTCTGGTGGCACTGCTCAGCGGGGCCTATGCCTGGCTCGCGCGCCCGGTTTTGGACGATATCTTCATCCAAAAAGATGAACGGATGTTGCTGGTGCTGCCGCTGGCGCTTTTAGGGGTCGCCACGCTTAAGGCGGTGTTCAGCTACGGTGTGGGATATTTGATGGCCTATGTCGGCAATGGAGTCGTGGCGGACATCCGACAGCAATTGTTCCAGCAGCTTATGCGGCTGTCCGTCGGATTTCATGATGCCAATACATCGGGACGGTTGGTCTCGCGGGTCGTGAACGATGTGGGGATGATGGCGAATGCCGCATCGAGCGTCGTCAAAGACATTTTCCAGAACGGTCTCACGTTTCTGGCGATGGTCGGAGTCATCATCTATCAGAACTGGAGGTTGGCGGCGATCTCTCTGGTCGTGATCCCGCTCTCGGCGCTCACGATGGTGCGGGTGGGAAAACGATTGAAACGATTGGCGACCAGCGGACAGGAGCAAATGGGAGATATGGCCTCAACGCTCCAAGAAACGTTCGCCGGTATCCGCGTCGTGAAGGCCTTCGGGCGGGAGGAGGCGGAGGCCGAACGATTCAAGGCACGAAACCAGACCTTTCTTTTGACCACGTTGAAGTCCAATCAAGTTTGGTCGCTCGGTCACTCGCACATGGAAATCATCGGCGTGATCGGGATTGCGACCATTATTTGGTATGGAGGCTATCTGGTCATTCATGAGGAGATGACTCCCGGCGCCTTTTTCTCCTTCATGGCGGCGATGTTTATGGCCTACACCCCGATCAAAAAACTATCGGGCGCCAACAATTTGATTCAACAAGCGCTGGCCGCAGCCGAACGGGTCTTCGACGTGTTGGATTTGGAAACCGAACAGTCTCAGAACCGCGGGACAGTCCCGCTGGCGGGAATCAATCGGGCTATTGAATTCCAGGGAGTCTCCCTGCGGTATGAGAATCAGACGGCCCCGGCTCTGACCGATGTGGATCTCAGCATTAAGCCCGGCGAAGTGGTTGCGCTCGTCGGGAGCAGCGGAAGCGGAAAGACCACATTGGTCGGTTTGCTGCCGCGTTTCTATGAACCGACGGGGGGCGGCATTTACATAGACGGCATCCCCTTGACCTCATACGAGTTACAATCGCTGCGGGCCCATATCGGAATCGTCTCGCAAGAGATCGTGTTGTTCGATGATACCGTCCGAAGCAACATCGCGTTCGGAAGGACCGGGGCAGGCCAGGCCGACGTCGAGCAATCGGCGAAATTGGCCTATGCCCATGACTTTATTCTCCGCCTTCCTGAAGGATACGATACGATCATCGGGGAACGCGGCCTCAAGCTATCGGGCGGCGAGCGGCAACGCCTGGCAATCGCCCGCGCTATTCTTCGTGACCCGCCGATTCTGATCCTCGATGAAGCGACGTCGGCGCTCGACACCGAATCGGAACGGATCGTACAGTTGGCCTTGGGCAATTTGATGAAGAATCGAACGACCCTGGTGATTGCCCATCGGCTCTCGACTATTCAAAATGCCGATCGAATCATCGTTTTGGATCGAGGGGCTATTGTTGAAATGGGCTCTCATGACGAACTGCTTCGCCAGGGAGGCGCCTATCACCGCCTGCATGCCATGCAATTTCAGGATGTGACGAGCCCGCACTATTCATGAACGTTTCTACTGCAATCGCGGATTCGCTGCTGCGACAAGCCTGTCGGCGGGCGTGCTCGCCGCTCAGTCGGTCAACATACTGTTTCAAGTATGCCTCGCTCCTTCGCGGCTGCGCTTGCCCGTCTCGCGACGCGACTCCACGATTTCGCGACGAACCGTCATGAATAATGCGGGCTAGTATCTGACGATGTGAGGTGTTGAGTGCCGAGTGCCGAAGGTGGGAACAGCCTGAAGAAACGTGTCGCACAATGGATGAAGTGTTCGCTCTTGCCTCCGGTGGGAGCCGCTGCCATTCGCAGCGTCGCACGCTCGATGCGGTATGAGACTCGCGGCCATGAAGCGGTTGATGGGTTGTATCGGGAAGGGCGGAACATCATTCTCGCGTTTTGGCATGCCCAGCAGCTGATGATTCCGATCGGCTATCGAGGAGTCGGTGCCCATGTGCTGATCAGCCGGCATGGCGATGGGGAAATCATCGCCCGAATCATCGCCCGGTTCGGCCACGAAGCGGTTCGGGGATCGAGTACGCGGGGAGGCGCCGGCGCGCTTCGGGCCCTGATCAAGCTGGGACGGTCTGGTCGGGATGTCGTGGTGACACCAGACGGCCCCAAGGGGCCGCGCCACGTCGCAAAGCTCGGTGTGATCCATCTGGCGAAGGCGACAGGTCTTCCCATCATGCCTCTGGCCTTTGCCTGTTCAAAAAAAAACTCTTTTCGAGTTGGGATCGCTACATGGTTCCGTACCCGTTTTCCAGAGGACTCTTTCTCTACGGGAATCCGCTCTGGGTCTCGCGCGAAGCCGATGAAGCCTCGATCGAGGCGACTCGCCTGGAGCTTGAGACGGTCCTCAATCGCCTGACGGATCAGGCGGAACAAGACGTTATTCGTTGATCGTCAACTGCAGTCCCGGGCATGAATACTTCCCGCCATTCCACGTTTTGACGTATGACGAGTGACGGTCAGCGGTGTTTCCATGTGGAAGTTTCTTTATAACATTGGCCTACTTCTTGCTGCCCCTGTAATCGTGGGCGTTCTTCTGGCCAAGCCACGTTGCAGGCCTGGATTTTTGCAGCGGATGGGGTGGGACGGGTGTTTGTCTGGTTTGTTTGGTGGTGGAAACCCAGACCAGCCGGATCAACCAAATAAACCAGATGAACCGGACAAACTAAATAAACCAGACAAACCAGTCGTTTGGCTGCACGCAGTTTCACTCGGAGAAGTGGTGGCGGCGGCGCCGCTTGTGAAGGCGCTGCACGAGCGCCATCCGGAGTTTCGCTACATCGTGACGACGGTGACTGAGACCGGACGCGAAGCGGTCGAACAACGTTTGGAGGGCATCGCCGAACATCGATACGCTCCACTGGATTTTTCCTGGGCCGTGGCCGGCATGGTTCGGCGCATGCGTCCAATGCTCTATGTGTTTGTTGAAACCGAAATATGGCCGAACCTACTGTGGACGTTACGAGAGCAGGATGTGCCTTCTGTGCTGGTGAACGGACGGTTGTCTTCCCGGTCGTTTCGCCGCCAGGATGTGCCCGTGATTCGGTCCTTCTATCGCTCCGTGCTTCAAACAGTGACTCTCTGTCTGATGCAAACCTCTAGAGATGGAGACCGTCTGGTTGCGTTGGGGGCCGATCCGACGCGGGTTCATGTGACCGGCAATATCAAGTTTGATCAACCGTTGCCGAACGTTCGATCGGATGAGTCGCTTCGCCGAAACTTGGGCATCGATGAGCACGAACAATTGATTCTTGCCGGCAGTACCCATCCCGGAGAAGAGGAATTGCTGGTTTCAGCTTACCGACAGATCGTGAAGACCCATCCATCAACGGTAATGATATTGGCGCCGCGCCATATCGAGCGGGTGGAACGAGTCGAAGCGATGCTTCGAGAAGCAGGACTTGTCGTGCAGCGGAGGAGCCGGATTCGGGAGAAGCAATCCGGCCCGCGCGTGGTCATATTGGATACCAGAGGAGAGTTGTCTCGCGCGTATGGAGAAGCAGTCGTCGCATTCGTCGGCGGGACACTGGTGCCCGTAGGTGGGCACAATTTGTTGGAACCGGCTGTGTGGGGCACACCCGTCATGTTTGGGCCCCATACGGACCATTGTGCTGAGGTCGCGACGCTCCTATCCGAGGCCGGAGGAGGTCGCCGCGTTACGGGAGAAGAGGATCTGGTTGCCTCCTTGGACGAGTGGCTAGGGCATCCTGAAACTCGATATCGGGTGGGGCAGGCTGCAAGACAGGCGGTGCTGGACAATCAAGGCGCACTCATACGGAGTCTGGAGCTCATTGAAACGTGCCTCCGTGCAGTCCCTTCGTATTCTCATTCAAATGTGGCGACAGGACCGGGACCTCTTATGGCAAAACCTTAACCCGCATTATTCATGAACACTTCTGCTGCAATCGCCGATCCGCTGTTCCGACGGACCTACGGTCGGCGGACTCGCCCCTCGGACCTTCGACGTACTGCACGAGTACGCCTCAGGTCCTCCGGGCTCCGCGCGCCGGTCTCACAACGCGGCTTGGCGATTTCGCGACGAACTGTCATAAATAGTGCGGGTTAACATGGCGTTCTTGCATCCTGGACAACCGGTTCGTAAAGGGCTGTACTGGGTTGCCGGGTTATACGGCTTCATCATTCGGTTTCGGCTGTGGTGCTATCGGAAAGGTTGGTTGACGACCACACGGCTGCCCTGTCGTGTGGTGAGCGTGGGCAATCTTACGGTCGGAGGCACGGGAAAAACTCCCATCGCCATTCTCCTGACGGAACGGTTGTCGGCCAAAGGGCAGAGGGTGGCGATCTTGAGCCGGGGGTACAAACGGATGAGCACGGCGCCTCGTCTTCTCGTGTCCGACGGATCACGAATATTGGTTGGTCCATCGGAGGCCGGGGATGAGCCGTTTCTCATGGCTCAACGTTGTCCACAGGCGATTGTCGCGGTAGGAGCCGATCGAGTGGCGCTGGGCCAATGGGTGTTGGAACGGTATCCCGTTGACTGCATCGTGTTGGATGACGGCTTTCAACATCGGTCGCTTCATCGTGATGTCGATCTGGTGCTTCTGGATGCCACGGACGCCGCAGGACTTGACGCACTTTTTCCGGCGGGAAGACTGCGGGAACCCTTACAGGAACTGGATCGCGCGAGTGCGGTCATGATTACCCGTGCCGATTCGCGTCAGGATGTAGATGAGATTTATGGCCGATTGCGAGCGATCGGCAGTCCATATGAAGATGCCATTGAGGTTGTGTTTCGACCACAGTCCGTCCTATCGATCGTTTCGGGTGGGCATCAATCGGTTGAATGGTTCAGAAGTAAAAAAGCATGGTTGGTCAGCGGCATCGGAAATAGCCGATCATTCCGTCGATCAGCCGAAACGATGGGAGTGGAGATTCTCGGTGAGACCGCCTTTGAAGACCATCATGGCTATCACCACGGCGATATTGAGAAGATCCGCACCGATCTACAAGCCACTGGTTGCGAGATCGTTCTGACGACTGAGAAAGACGGCGGGAAGTTGCTTCCCTTGCTCCTGCCGAGCGACTCCTGGTGGATGCTTCGCCTTGGGACGGAAGTCGTGCGAGGAGAAGAGCGGCTGTACGGTTTGATCGACGGATCGCCACTTGGCGAGACGCAACGAGCGAGGTCTCGTGCGTAGTGATTTGCCTCGAAAAATTCTAGTGCGGGCGCCGAATTGGATCGGCGATGCCGTCATGTGCGAGCCGGCGGTCCAAGGGCTTCGATCTCTGTTCCCCGAGGCGGAGTTGGCGATGCTCGCCAAACCTGCCGTCGCGGAGCTATTCCTCTCCCATCCGGGGCTTCATAGGGTGTTGGTGTACGATGACAAGAAGGCTCATGCAGGGATTTCAGGGAAGTGGTCGCTGGCCGGTGTGCTGCGACGACACCGCTTCGATTTGGCGGTACTGTTTCAGAACGCGTTCGAAGCCGCATTCCTTACATGGCTCGCCGGCATCCCACGGCGATATGGGTATGCCACGGACGGAAGGGTCTTCTTTCTGACCGAAGCGGTCGCTGTTCCCAACGGTCCTGTGCCTGTGCATCAAGTCGAGTACTATTGGAACTTATTGAAACCACTGGGACTGGCCGG
>JAICUC010000168.1 GCA_025936075.1 Nitrospira sp.
CCGTTGCAGGCAAAGAGGCCGTAGGCCTCGCGATAGTTGACCGTCACCCAATAGGAGTAGACTTTTGCCGCCCCATACGGGCTCCTCGGATAGAAGGGGGTCGTTTCCTTCTGTGGAATCTCCAGCACCTTGCCGAACATTTCACTGGACGACGCCTGATAGAACTTGGGCTTGAGTCCCGATTCTCGAATGGCCTCAAGCAGCCGAATGGTGCCTAACCCTGTGATCTCCCCGGTATATTCAGGAATATCGAAGCTGACCCGGACATGACTCTGGGCGCCAAGATTATAGATTTCATCGGGCTGGACCGTGCGCAAAATCCGGTTCAGGGAACTGGCGTCATTCAGATCGCCGTAGATCAGGTGGAGTCGCCGATGGGGCACATGTGGATCTTCATAGATGGAATCGATGCGACCCGTGTTGAACGAACTGGAACGACGCACAATGCCGTAAACTTCGTAGCCTCTCCCAAGCAGAAATTCGGACAGATAGGACCCATCTTGTCCGGTAATCCCTGTAATCAGTGCTTTCCTCACACGAAAACCCTCCTCGAAGAGGAACGAATTATTGCGTCTTCAGTCCGTTTGTCTACTCATCTATATAAAGATAAAGATCGTTGATGAAAGATTCTTGCGCTCAACGATATCCACCGGGTACTATGCAGCACTCGTTCGAGACAATACCGTGGCAGCCATCCCTCGTCAACACATGCGTCGTATCGGTCTACTCTTCTGCATGATTGTGTGCGGGCTCCTGATCGCCCATTCCATCAATGCCTTTGTCGCCGAGGCATTATATGTGATCCCTACGTATCCGGTCGGTTCCGGCGACGATCGATCGACGGGTTCCTCATCGCTCATCTCCTATTCGCCGACCCAGGCAGCGGAGGATGTGCGTTCCAGCGGCCTCTTCCTCCTGCCAGCCGTCCCTCAGGGAGGACTCACGAATTCTGAGAGGCGGGGACCATCCGGCGCGCCGGTTCGGGCTTCGCTCGGCTTGGCGGCGAGAATTCGCTTGATCGGTGTCGTATTCGGCGATCAGCGTTTTGCGATCGCCGAGGATCTGTCCTCTAAACAACAGACGTTGTATCGCGTCCATGACCAGATTCTCGATCTGGGAGAAGTGAGTGAGATTCGGCGGAACGGCATCCTGGTCCGCCAAGGCGACTTGGAGGAATTATTGGAGTTGGCGCAGTCGGATAATCCAGCGATCCCTGTCGGTTCCGCTGGTACCGCGACGTCTGCCACCCAAACGCAGACAGCCGGTGTTCCTCTGCGGAAAGTCATCGACCGTCGCGAGGTGGAGCAGGCCATGAACGATTTGCCGAAACTCTTATCTCAGGCCAGGGCCGCGCCTCATATGGTGAATGGAACTATCAACGGGTTTCGCTTGGACTACATCGCCCCGACCAGTTTCTACGAAAAAATCGGGGTCCAGACGGGGGATGTGTTGCAGCGCGTCAACGGCGTCGATATCCGTGATCCCAGTACCATGTTGAATTTGCTGCAACAATTGAAGAATGAGCAGATCGTCAAGCTCGATGTACTGCGGAATAATCAACGCTCTACGATTACGTACGAGCTTCGCTGAAAGCCTGGTCAGCGCCCCACAATTTATCAGTTGAGCCGCTACCTCTGATGACCGGCCAATCGACTCCTGCGATAGCAGGTTGATGGCGAGGAATACTCACGGTCTAGGACACAGACAAGGGTTCACCTTTGCGTTAAGAATGGGAAGTGTCCTTGCCAGGCCGCCGAAAGGGAGAGTATCTTTACGACCGAGATGAAAGCGTATTGGAGAGGCGGCCTATTATATGGTGCTCGTCGTTCATGAGAGGCCAGGGTAAATTGTCTGAACTCGATAACGATCAGTCCAATCCTACCGTTCGTCGCCCTCTGTTGGGACGCATCCTGGGGGAAAAGTTCAACCTTTTGGACTCAAAACTCGAGGAGGCCTTAGCCTACCAGCAGGAAAAAGGCGGTTTGCTGGGAGAGATCCTGCTGCATTTGCGCGTACTCCGGGAAGAGCAATTACTGGAGGCTCTTGCCCAACAATTTGAAATGTCTTGGATGCCCCATCTCGACACCACCCATGTAGACCACGAGCTGACCAAGAAAGTGCCCATCGCATTTTGCCGACGATACCGTGTCTTACCGCTTCGATATGAGGAGGGAGCCATTCTCACCGCATCGACCGATCCTCTGGAAACCGTCGCGCTTGACGATCTTCGACTACTGTTGGGCAACCCGATCAAACCGGTCCTGACCACCAGTGTCGCGCTGCTGGCCTGTTTAAACCGGGCCTACGACGAAATCGCCAACCCCGCCGGCGCGGAACAAGTGATGGAAGACATCGCGGCTAACCAGAGTCTCGACCAGCTCGCGCATGAACTCGATGAGCCGCAAGACTTGCTGGATGCCACCGACGAGGCTCCGATCATTCGATTAGTGAACTCGGTGCTGTTTCAGGCGGTTCGACAACGGGCGAGTGACATCCATTTCGAATCCTTCGAGCGGGGGCTGGTGGTCCGGTATCGTATCGACGGCGTGCTCTACCCCGTCCTTACCCCACCCAAGCGTTTGCAAGCGAGTATTATCGCGCGCTTGAAGATCATGTCCGGCCTCAATATTGCCGAGAAACGCTTGCCGCAAGACGGACGGTTCGGCATCAGGACCTCCGGAAAGGATGTTGATCTTCGAGTTTCGGTTCTGCCCACTTCCCATGGCGAGCGGGTCGTGTTGCGATTGCTGGAGAAAGAAAATCGCCTTCTGAATCTTTCGGAAATGGGTTTTTCGAAAGAACGGCTCGCCGTGATTCATCAATTGATCCAACTTGCGCACGGGATTATTCTCGTCACCGGTCCGACGGGAAGCGGCAAAACCACGACCCTCTACGCCGCCTTGAGCCACATCAATGCGCCGGACAAGAATATCATCACGGTTGAAGATCCGGTGGAATACCAACTGCTCGGCATCGGGCAAATGCAAGTGAACCCGAAGATCAATCTATCGTTTGCCGCCGGACTGCGCTCGATTCTCCGGCAAGACCCCGACGTCATCATGATCGGCGAGATCCGCGACCGGGAGACGGCGGAAATCGCCATTCACGCCTCTCTCACCGGACATCTGGTATTTTCCACCCTGCATACGAATGACGCCGCCAGCGCCCCCACGCGCCTGATCGATATGGGAATCGAGCCGTTTCTAGTGGCCTCATCGGTCGTGGCCGTCCTGGCCCAACGATTGCTGAGACGGATCTGCCCCGACTGCAAACGTCCCTATCGTCCGAGCGAAGAAGAACTCAGTCGCTTGGACCTCGCGGTCGGCTCCGACGTGACTCTCTATCGGGGAGCCGGCTGTACGGCCTGTTCCCAAACCGGCTATCGGGGCCGTACCGGTATTTTTGAACTCATGGTGCTGGACGACGAGATCAGGCGGCTCATCGGAAGCAAAGCCGACTCCACCGCCATCAAACAAGCAGCCATCGCCAAAGGTATGGTGACGTTAAAACGGGAAGGAGCTGAGCGAGTCATTCAGGGCCGTACCACGCTGGAAGAAGTGATGCGGATCACGCAACAGGAAATCGAAGTCGAATAATGCGGCACCGACGCCCTGCTCGCCTTTTCCAATCGATTTCCTCTTGGACAGTCCTGCACCGGTCCGCCAAGCCCGATGCCTCCGGAGTCCGCTGATCATGCCGGTCTATCAATACCAGGGATACCGAAATGACGGCGGATCCGCGACCGGGATCATCGACGCGGAAAACGTCAAAGTCGCCCGACTCAAACTGAGGAAGGAAGGCGTCTATCCGACCGATGTCGTCGAGCAGGGCCAAACGCCCGGCCGATCGCGAGAAACAACTCACAGCCGTCCCGAGCGATCCATCGGCCGATCGGTCACCCTCAGCGCAACAGACCTGGCGCTCATGACAAGGCAGTTTGCGACACTGCTCGTGGCCGGGCTCCCATTGGTCGAAGCCCTCGGCGTCTTGGTGGACCAAGCCGAGAAGAAACCCATCAAGGCTCTCCTCGCCGATATCCGGGAACAAATCCGTGGAGGCAAGGCTTTGAGCGCCGTCTTGGAGACATACGAAAAGGACTTTTCTCCCATCTATGTCCATATGGTACGAGCCGGTGAGGCCAGTGGCGCGCTGGATCAGATCTTGTTTCGGCTTGCGGAATTCTTGGAAAAACAACTCGCCCTGAGGAACAAGGTCACCAATGCGATGCTCTATCCGATCATCATGCTCGCGATCGGGTCGGTGATCCTTTTTTTCCTCATTACCTTTGTCGTCCCCAAGATTACGCTCGTGTTCGCGCAACAGAAACAAGCACTGCCCTGGCCGACCGTCGCCTTGATGTCGGTCAGTCAGTTCTTTGCCGACTACTGGATGGTGTTGGCAGGACTTATCCTTGGAGGTCTGTATGCGACGCGGCGCTTCATCCGGACCGGAGCCGGGCGTATGATGGCGGACCGGTTGATACTCAAGTCTCCCTTGATCGGAGACGTCGCGCGGATGGTGTCGATTTCCCGGCTCACGAGCACCCTGGCCACGATGTTGGCCAGCGGAGTGCAATTGCTCGATGCGATGGATGTCTCGAAGCGTGTCATGAACAATAGGGTCCTTGAAGAAACGGTCGAGACGGCACGACAGAATATCCGCGAGGGTGAGACGATCGCTGATCCATTGAAGCGAAGCGGTGAATTTCCGGCCCTGGTCACCCATATGATCGCCGTCGGTGAAAAAAGCGGTGAGATGGAGGAGATGTTGCGCCGAGTCAGTCAAATATACGACGGTGAAGTGGAACGGGTCATTGCACGCTTGACCTCGCTCATGGAGCCCATCATGATCCTCGTCATGGGCGCCATCGTTCTCTTCATCGTTGTCGCGATTCTCTTGCCGATTTTTGAAATGGGTCAGATGGTTCGGTAAAAACAGTGCTGAGGTCCGCGAGGCGACGAATAAGGCGCACGGCGCGATGAAGAAAGAGCGCCACGTTTGTGCGCGCCGGCGAGTCGGTGAGCCGGCAGTATCCGAGGTTTTTCACGTCTATGGACGCCCGCGAGATGGTGAGCGGGCTGTGTCCCCCGTGAGCGCCCGGTGTCTTCGTGAGAGATGAGTGATCTGTGATCAATGATGAGTGACGAGCGGAAAGGAACAGGGAGGCACTCGATGAGCGAACAAAAGCAGACCACCATTCGGCAAACCTTACCGTGGAGACGGAAGCAGAGGACTTCCTGTCTTCACCCATTCCCCATCACCCATCACCCATCACGCCGTCATTTCCACGATGATCGCGGCTTTACATTCATCGAGATCATGGTCGTTGTGGCCATCTTGGCCATTCTCGCGGCGCTGGTCGTCCCGCGCATCATGGGTAGGACGGATGATGCCAAACGCACGGCGGCCAAAGTTCAGATTCGAAATATCGAAGGAGCGCTGCAACTGTACAAATTGGATAACGGTGTCTATCCCACCACGGAACAGGGCCTGAAGGCGCTCATTGAAAAGCCCTCCGTCGGCGTGGTCCCGAAGAAATGGAAAATCGGCGGGTACTTACCGAAGCTTCCGGAAGATCCCTGGGGCAATCCCTATAAGTATCTCAGTCCGGTCCAAAAGGGAGATTACAAAGTGGAGTATGAGATTACCTCTCTCGGGACGGACGGCGAGGTCGGCGGTGAAGGCGTCAATGCCGACATCACCAATTGGAATCTCGACAAAGAATAGGAAATCTGTGGTCACCGGTCATTGGTCATTCGAGAGAACAGTCTGGCATAAAACCTCTTCAGCAGGCTTCACCATGCTGGAAATGCTGACCGTCCTGTTTCTCCTGACCGTGGTCGTGGTGGTCGTCCTGCCTCGGATCAGTCTCGACGAAGACCTGAGCTCTACCGGACGAAAACTCGTCGGTGTCCTGCGAACTTTTCAAGGACTGGCGGCCACGAGCCAACAACACGTGAAGCTCTATTTCGATTTGGATCAGGGTACGTATTGGATGATGATGGTAGAGGGCAAGGAAGAACGGCTTCCCCTTGATCCCGGCTGGAAGACACCTCGTTCGTTGCCTGAATCGGTCCGATTGACGGAAGTATCCGTCGGACAAGAGAAACATTTTTCGGGACGGGTCGACATCTCCTTTTTTGCCAACGGACGGATTGAGCCGGTCACGATGTACCTGATGGATACGAAAAACAATCTCTTGGGGCTGGCGGTCGATTCATTGACGGGAGGGATCAGGGTCAGCGACGAACGGCTCGACCCCCCTTTGAACCGGATCATCCCCGACCGCGTGCGGCTCCTGCTGAAACCGAACAAGGAAGCGGGAACAGGAGCGCTGCCGAAAGACTTGTTTCCTCCTAGTCAACAGTCTCAACAGCCTCAACATTAGAGCGCGATGGCTCGAAATAGACACCGAACCATATCCGACGAAGAGGGTTTCACGCTGCTCGAAGTGCTATTGGCCATTGCCTTGCTGGCGATGGCGCTCCCGATTCTCCTCGGCCTCAGAAATTTCGACCTGGAGCTTCAGGAGAGAGCGTCCGAATTGACCGCAGCCACGCTCTTGGCCCAAGAGAAATTGTTGGAAACCGAGATTTCAGGACAATATGCCATTGGGGAAAGCACCGGTGAGTTTCTCAGTGTTCCGCTGGGAGCGCAAATGACCATGCAGATCGCCCCGAGAGCAGTCGGATACAAATGGAAACGGACGATCGCGCCGACCCCGCTGGAGCTGATTCGTGAGATTCGGATCAAGGTCTCCTGGCTGCGCGGCGGACTGGAGGAAGCGGTAGAGGTCAGCACGTATGTCTTCGCCGGACGGCTCACTTTTTAAATCTGAAGCGGGCTTTACACTCGTTGAGGTCTTAGTGGCCATGGCTTTGCTGGGCATGATCGGGGCCATGGTCTTTGGATCACTCGTCATGACGACAAACGCCGTGGACGCCGGACGAGAGCATGCGGCGAAGGAACAGGCGATCAGAAGGATTTTGCGTCTCATGGCCGAGGAAATCTCCCTCAGTAAACGCACGACCATATACCCGTGGGTGGGAACGAACGCGACACAGGACGGGCAACCGGCCGACATTCTGGCCTTCCTCGCGATGAGTCAAGAATTGAGCACGTCGGCAGTCAAAGAAAGCGAGACCGTACGCGTGGTCTACACGCGCGAGCGTGATCGGCTGATTCGGTTCGTTCGTAGGAATCTCTATACTCTGACCGATACCAATGAAACGTTGGATCAGATGGAACTGGCCGATCGTGTCCAAGCCTTCAATATTCGATATTACGACGATCAGAACCGCATCTGGATCGACGAATGGCCGGCAGTTTCCAAAATCCCCAAAGCCTTGTTGATTGAAGTGACGTTTCAATACCCCGATGCCGCCCCCTGGACGGTGCGTGAATGGGTGGCGATCGGCACATCATGACCATCACATGGCCTGAGACATGGCGAGAAATCCTGGCTTGGATTGAAGCGTCGTTTCAATACCCCGATGTCGTTCCAAAGAAGATGCGGGAATGGGGAGCGATCGGCACATCATGACCATCACATGGCCTGAGGCATGGCGAGAAA
>JAICUC010000016.1 GCA_025936075.1 Nitrospira sp.
GGCGCTTTCCGCTGACGGCGTCGTTCTTGCCACACCGGCGTATGCATCTGCAGAGCTGTTGCGTCCATTGACGCCGATAGCCGGTGGACTCCTGGACATGATTCCCTATGTGTCGACTGCCACCGTTGCGATGGCGTTTCCTCGGACTCTGACGAGCGCGATAGAAGGATTCGGATTTATCGTGCCGCGAACAGAGCAGCGTCATGTCATCGCCGCAACATGGACGTCGCTCAAGTGGCCGTATCGCGCTCCGGCGGATCGGCTGTTGGTGCGCTGCTATGTCGGTGGAGTGGGACGGGAAGACATTCTGCAGCTGGATGATGATGCGTTGACGGTAAAAGTCAGAGAGGAACTCGCTGTTGTATGCGGTATCAGAGTCGAACCCAGCTATGCGGAAGTGAATCGATGGTGGAAAGCGATGCCGCAGTACACGCTCGGCCATCTGGATCGATTGGCACAACTGGAAGCGGCCGTGAGCCGTTATCCCGGACTTGTTCTGACCGGGGCCGGTTATCGCGGAGTCGGCATTCCCGACTGCATTTATAATGGAGCTGCGGCAGGCGAACGGGTCGTGCGGAATCTTTTGGGTGATAGGGGGACAGGTTGAGGTGAAGGTTGAGATACAGCGGACTTAAGAAGCTGAAATATGCATAATCTTGACCTCAACCTTAGCCTTAACCTTTTTTAAAATCTCCATCACCGATACATCCATGCCCGGGTTAACGGAAGTTCGGTCGGGCCGCCGGCTTCTTGGCGGCTGGCCAACACCTGATAGACGGTCAGCCAGCCTTGCGAAAACGCCAGTGATGAACCTGCGAGATAGGTACGCCATATACGGAGCGTCCGTTCACCGACAACGGTACGGGCTGCGACGAGTTCTCTTTCCAGTCTGCGGGACCAGTGTGCGAGTGTCCGAGCATAGTGCGGTCGTAGACTTTCGACATCATAGATCTCAAAGTTCTGTTTCGCCATTTCCCGAATTACCGAATGGAGATGGGGAAGTTCGGTATGCGGGAACACGTACTTGTCCATAAACTCGCTCACTCCGGAGCCGACCGTCCGCCCGTCGGCATCGGGGGAGGTGATGCCGTGGTTCATAAACAACCCTCGATCGCGCAATAGGCGCCGAACAATGCCGAAGTAGCGATAGAAATTGCTCCGGCCGACATGTTCGAACATGCCGATACTGGAAATCTTATCGAAGGTGCTCTCGCCCAATCTTTTCGGCGCGGCGCGATAATCGAGCAGGAGTACCTCGATCTGTCGTTCAAGGCCTGCCGCCTTGACCCGCTCCTTGGCCAAAGCAAACTGATTATGCGAGAGCGTGATTCCGACCGCATGGACCCCGTAGCGCCGGGCGGCATGAATAATCAGCCCACCCCAGCCGCAGCCGATGTCGAGGAACCGTTCACCGGGTTTAAGACATAGCTTGCGGCAGATGTGATCAAGCTTGGCTTCTTGCGCGGCGTCGATCGTTTCCTCTCCGGTTTGGAAATACGCGCAAGAATAGATCATGCGGTCATCCAGCCAGAGCCGGTAAAAATCGTTGCTTACGTCGTAGTGATGTTTAATGTCGTCAAGATCCTGTTTGGGAGTGTGGCATGCCGACGACGCGGGAATTCGTGCCGTCGCCGGTGAGCCGCCTGCCTCTACGAGGCGCTCAGCGCTGGCGATTACGGATATGATGTCGCCGTCGATATCGATGCGCCCATCGACAAACGCCTCCCCGAGCGATCCGAGCGTGGGATGAGTTAATGCCGGCAGCAAGTTTGGATCACGGATTGCAAGTACAACACGAGGTTCCTGACCGAAATTGAGACGAGAACCATCGGGAAGGATCAGGTCAAGGGGTTGGCCGCCGTTTGACCGGACTCTTTCCGCCAGCCGTCGAATGCCATGATTCAGCACCGTACCTGCGATCTGTCGCGATGCCTGCGAGACGAGACTGCCCTGAGACATGTCAACCTCCTTTGGGTTGCACCCTGCGATTCTCGCTTGAATGCAGATATTCGTTGGAGGCTACGCCTTACAATACCGACAGCCTTTCCATGAATTCGGCTCAAGCGAGCATTGAAAATGTCTTTATGCCAAAAGAGGTGTGAAGAATTGTTTCCCTCGTCTTTTATGTGGGTATTGTCAAGGGAATCCATGCAGCGCACGCGACAATATCTTTCTGTTCTTCCAGTACCACGCAGAACATATCCACTCAACCGACTAAGGCTCCGTAAATTTAAAATAATCGGATCACGATGAGGATGAGAACTAGGAGGTTCCCAGGGGATCAGGGCTTCCAGTGGGACTATCGGCGGCTGGCCGCAGAGAAAAATACTGGAGCCGGAGCGGGAAGACGAGGCACAGCTGCAACATGTGAAGACGAGCCAACCGAGTGAATCAAAAGTGATACAAATAGTATCGGAACCGATACAGTGCCATAGGTTAAAACGACTCGTTTGTCGGATAGAGACTGCACTTGCGTGGAATTCTGTATTTTCCGCGCCTACCCCTACGTAGTTTAACGTGGTATAAGAATTGCGGTTGATGCAATCTGGTCGATACCGCGAGCAGCCGCAAACCGATGAACAAACCTCTTCGATCATGACTTGTGGCGTATGATCCGAGCACTCAACAAATTACCCTCGGCGATTTTTGTGTTTGGAGCGGTGCTTCTTGTGCTGGGATTCTGCGGAATCTTGTATTGGAAACATGTTGAAACACAGAGCCTGCACTTGCAAGAGCGCAATTTTCGTGTGCTGACGGTCACCAGCCGCGCGTTAGGAGCCATGGTGGCCAATTATGCAACCGTCTTCAAGTCCGTGATCGAGGGCGAACCACCCTGTAGCATGGAGGGTGGACCATCCTGTTCGGACAAGGTAACCCGCAGCAAAGCCTATAAAGATGCTATCGAGGCGCTTCCGGGCCTTAAGCACGTGATGGTTGCCGAAGCGATGGAGGATCTCGATGGATTCGCAGTGAGGTTTGTCACCCAAAGCGGTACCTCCGCCATCAAATTGGCGTATGTGCATCAAGATCGCGCCATGACGAAGACCAGATGGAAGATTACAGCGGTCGTTGATCTCAGCAGGATTATGCGGCAATTAGTGACCGAGGACATTTTTTCGGATGTATTGTTGGCGGATCGCATGGGCAGAGTTCTTTATCATTATCAGTCCGCCGGCGATCCATTCGGGTTCGAGTTCGTGGATGTCTCATTTCTTCTGCATAGGCGCGATGATTCGGAGTCGAAAGACAGCGGCACGGACAAAGATGAGGCAGGAAGAAAGGACAATGTGGTTTCACGACTTCCGCTGTTCAACGAGGCCTCGATCGGCGGGATATCCCATACGGTATTTGCCCAGGCGACGGACATACTTGCTGAGGGAGGGACAGCTCAAACATTGATTCTTGTCGGCATCGTTCCCGCCGGGAAATTCTATGCAGAAGCTCGCGCCATACCGCTCAATTACCTTCTGCTCCTCGCCGGGCTTTTGCTCATCCTCTTCTTTGTGCACCCATACGTCAAGTTGCAAACCGACAGGCCTACTGAACGACTGACTCCTATTTCTGTCGCTGTTCTGATCGTTTCGACTGTCTTTGGAACCGCTTTGCTGACGTTCGGTCTTGCCGATATCGCGACGTACCATAATGTGGAGCAACACCTGAATACGCAATTAAAAGTTGTCTCGGAAGAAATTCGGAAGCGGTTCAATGACAACGTGCAATTGGGCTTAGGGCAACTCGCGATGTTCGATCAATCGTGTCAGAACAATGAGGAGTGCTCGAATCGCTTGAAAGATTCCAGTTTCTATCATTTGTCCGAGCGTTTGTGCATAGGGGTGAATGAGGACGGTATAGGGAAAGGCTTTTCTTTCTTCCCGACGAAGGCAGACAACTGCACGGAAGATACGCGCAAGAATAGTCTTACTGAAGTCGTCTATCGCGATGTCAAGACCATGTTTTGGGTCGGATCGAATGGAGAGATGAAGGTCCTTCGGTCACGGGAGCCGGACCCATGGAAATATGCGAATCTCAAAGAGCGACAGTACGTCAGTCGTGTGTGGGAAGATGAAACATTCACACACGATCAGCAACGATTTTGGATTCAGCCCATTTACTCTTTGACCAGCGGTGAGAACTCCGCCGTGCTTTCGATGAAAAGCGCGGCCTCCGCGGGACAACATCTCGCTCGACCAATCGTGGCGGCGCTGGAAGTCAAGCTGCCTTCGGTGACGGATGCCGGCATGCCTCCTGGGCTGGGGTTTGCCGTGATCGATCAGAAGGGCGAGGTTCTGTTCCACTCGGATTCACGAAGGAATTTGCGCGAGAACCTATTCGAGGAGACTGATCGAGGCGAGCGCTTGCGACAGGCGGTGTTTGCGCGCGCGACCGCGCGATTCGATGGACGCTATTGGGGAAAGGATCGGCATTTCCATATCGCTCCTCTTTTCCCGACGGATATCATTGAAGCGAGCATCGAAAAAAGATCCGGACCCATTATTGAATCTCCGGATGTTCACTGGTCGCTGGTGACTTACTGGGACACAGATATGCTGCGTGCTTTAAATTTTCGTTCCCTCTATTCAAGCGGCGTCCTTTTCTTGGTCTATGTGCTCATTGTCGTGAGTATCGGAATCGTGGGGTGGTGGACGTATTCACGCGCGAATGGGTCTGCTTCTCGATGGGTATGGCCGCAGTCCGAGCATCTGCATCGCTATCAGCTCGTCATCGGGTTGCTTGCGGTCTCGTTGGTCGCAGTGGGGATTTGGTACCTCCGTCCGCATCCTTACCCTGATATGTTATTGTGGGGACTGCTGCCGGCGCTTATCGCGGCGGCGGTGGTGTTGTCCGTCACTCACACAAAGACTGATTCTCCCGACGCCAACAAGCCTGATGTGTCGGCCCGCCGGATGTATCGCCGGACCTATGCGCTGGCAATGACGCTGATATTACTGGTTTTTGTGGTGATACCGACGCTGGTAATCTTTCGAGTGGCGGTTGATGTGGAGTGGCGTCTATTGGTCAGATTTACCCAGTTTGATCTCCTTCATGACCGCGCGATTCAGGCCCAAGGGGTACGGAAATTCCATCCTCCGGCGTTATTCCGTGACACGCACCACAGGGATGAAACTCGATCAGAATTCTTCCGGAAGTTTTCAGATCAAAACCATGTCTATGCCAATTTCCCGTTTGAAAGCAGCTGGAGAGAAGAGCGGGATCGCGACTCGTCTTTCGACAATGCAGTCCGGCGAGTGAACGAATCTTTGATTCGATGGCTGTCTCACATCGGCATCGGCCAGAGCCGAACCGAGCCCCACACCTTGTCTTTGCTGGGAACAGCTGTGCATGCTTTAATACCTCGCATCGGTCAGAGTGGATACGAGACCGATATTTTCCTAGAAGTCCCTGAACTGTGGCACGAACAGCAATGGGGAACGCAGTGGCTTGAAGACAAGTCCGAGGGAGCCACGTCTCCAATCAGCCTGCAATCACGATTTCCTCCGCCCATCCCGCAATGGCTCTATTCTCTGGTGGTTCTTGGGGGCTTGGCTCCATTGGTCGCTTTCCAGGTCAAAAACATCCATCTATTCGCGGCAGTTCTCTGTGTGCTTGGAGGGTTTCTTTGGTTCGGATTGCTCGGAGAAGCGCTGGCAGTTGTAGGAGTGAGTCTCTTACTCTACGGGGCATATTATGTCTTGCCGACCTTTGCCGCTCAGCGCCTCCTTTTGTTGGATTTTTCTCATCCTTTAATCGGTTCGAAAGCCGGAATGATCGGGGATTCTCAACCACCTGACGGATGCTCATCGGGATCATGGAAAGTATTCACCAAAGAAATGTCAGCCTTGCGCCACGCACTGTGTTTGACGGACGAACCGACCTTTCGCGAGAAAATTTTAAAACAGGAGATCAATGATGATGTTGACGTCGTGAAGGAGCGAATCATTGAAGAAGTTCTCGAGAAGGTAACACAGTATTACGTACAGATATGGAAAAACTGCACAGAGTCTCAGCGCCGGTCATTGTTCAATCTGGCACGGGATGGCTTCCTGCACACCACAAATCCGGATATCGGATCCTTATTGGAAACCGGATTGATCGTCGCGGATCTGAATCTACGCCCAATGAATGAAAGTTTCCGGCGTTTCATTCTCCGGACAGGCGTAAAAGAACGTCTTGATGAAGATATCGCGCAAGATAAGGCGAGTGCGTGGTTCCAAGTGTGGAGACCCATTGGTGTGGGTTTGATGCTCCTCATGGTATTTTTAGTGTTGACGCAGGAACAATATCGGGCCATTACACTCGCCTTCCTGGGCGCCCTGCCGGCACTCTTGGGCGCTTTCTCTCAAGCTCTCACCTCATCAAAAAAAGAGAAGGTTGACACTGCGGCCTCTGCATAGTTTCAAGATATCCCGACCAGAGGTAGCGGTGTGTTTAGGATGGTTCGCCTGGGTCTAAAGTGATACAGCACGGACGTCCGTAGACCTGCCGATTCAACTCGTGTGCGTCCACAGAGAACTTCGGCAGAGGAGGATAGAGAAATCCTTTCAGCATCACCTCTTGCCTTCTTCGTTCACCTTCGATTTAAGATTGGCACTAGGCAGAGCTTGAAGACTCGCGAGAACCGGCTGGGCTGCTGTCACCTTCTGTTCAATCGCACGAGTCAGCCAGCGTCGTGCTTCCTCCGTATCCTTTGCAACGCCGCGTCCATATGCGTACATGACTCCGAGGACGTACATCGCTTGTCCATTTCCGGTCTCCGCCAGGCGGTGTAGGCCGGGAGAAGCTTTCTTGTACCAGCTTACTGACTCCGGAGTCTGTCGCCCATCCCGTCGCGCGTAATGGCGTCCGAGGCGATATTGGGCGAATGCATCGCCCCGTTCGGCTAAGCGAACGTCGATATCCTGATTTTGGGAAGATTTTGCGGCCGTTAGGCTTGATGGTGATTTCTCGTTTCCCGAAGATGCCATCTTATGGTCGGCGGAACGGTCGGTTGAACCGGAGAATTTAGGCTGTGAGTCTTGGCCGCGGTTGTTCTGAGTTGCAAGCTGATTGGGATCAAGGGGAGGTGGGGGCAGAGGATTCGTGGACTCGCTCAGGCCTTCAGCCTGTGAGATTGGCGTAAAGCTGAACTCGCTCTTCTGATGAGGGAGCGGCTCCATGACTGCTTGCGGTTGACCACAGTTTTCAACGGAGCTGTTCGAGTTGTCCTCTCTGACACCGGCTTGACAGTTCGCCTTGTCGTCGGAGGCGGGTGGCCATAGAGGCAAGGTCGATGCGCACCAGATCAGCGCGATGATGAACAAAGTCCAACGAAGTAATCGGCGTCTCAGGATCGTTCGATCACTGGGTGGTACCAAAACGAGTCCAGGATAGCCTTTCTTGGCCATGCCTTCTCCCGAAGAAACTCTCGGTCGGAGTATATCAGTGTGTCAAAAAGCTGTCTCGTGCTCTGGATCTCCACGCTGCTGTAGCGGTGAGGAAACCGCGGAGTTCTGAATGCTGAGCCCAATAAGCCGTCGCCTCTCGCCTTGTATCACATGGGTGGCGCTCCCCTTATAAATAGCCTCTTGTCCTTCCCAACTTCAAGCTCTTATAGTAGGTCTAGTAGGTCGATATAGGCCATTATCACCCGGAAAAGTGAGCGAACCATGCCATCCATTGAAAACACCTTCGCGATCGTGGACATCAACGGTCCATTTCGTGAGCCGCGAGAGCAAGTCTTTTCCTACGACTATTCGATTCAACGGTCTACCTGGGCGACGCCACATGGTGTGCGCGTGAAGGTCTCCATACCGGATGAGCTGGAGGTATTTAAGCGTCGTCTCTTCGGGATGGTTGTCGGCTCGCCGGGTCAGCAATTGATGGTAAGCAACATACTGTCCAAAACGATCGCCGATCGGAAGATGCGGGTGGCGGAAGAGGAGGGTATGCTGACGGAACGGCGTGATACGATGCTGGCGCCATTTATCGGGCCGCTGGGCCATCTGTTCCCGAAGTTGGAGACGTTAATTGAGGCGGATCAATCGGCTATTCGAGAAGACGTGAGGAGACGTATCGGCATCTGACTTTTTTCCAGGAAAGCCAGCAAGCGATCTTTCAAAAGATTCGCTTGTAGCGTTTCGAATGGATGCCCGACTCGTCTGCGAACCCAAGCGACCCGTTGTCCGGACTGCCGGTGTCATTCAAGTCGATACGGTAATGGCCACGAACTTGCTCCATGGCCGTCTCAAATGGAACGGCATTCGGGTACAGCGTCCCGGGCGCATGGGCTCCTTGCGCCAGCGTACGAATGGTATCCGCTTCCGCATAGTGCTTGTCTGAAAAGATGAAGATGTCGGCGATGGCATGATCGCCGAGTTTGTGACCGGGTGTGGTCGATGGGAGCTGTTCACCGAGTGTGCCGTCCAAGCGAGCCTGTTTGAGACGTTTCAAAAGAGCAACAATCTGGCTATCCGTCGCCTGAGAGGGAACGACCAACCCCAGGGTGTTCATGTCCAGGATGGTCGTCTGGACCTGGAACATGACCGGCGCGGCTTCCGGATCCTCGATGACTGAGACAGTGGGACCTTCGGTACCGGTCGCCTGTTTGTTCCTCGAACTGGGGACGATCAGGGCGACGAACAACCAGAGTCCGATAAGAATGCCGAATACCACCAATAGCGGATGGGCCCCTGCACGTTTTCCTTCTTCGTAGGGCTCTTGGTTCTTCGTCATGGAATGCGATCTCCGACGTGCGGGGTGGTGTCCGGCTGTGGTCTCCGTAATTGTCGTTTGGCTTCGTCCCACAGTTCGTCCATTTCGGGAAGCGTCATCTCGGTTAGCAACCGTCCTTTTCCCAGGGCTTGCGCCTCCACCAGGTGAAAACGATCGATGAAACGATTCGTCGCTCGGCGCAGCGCATCCTCAGGATTGGCTTTGAGAAAGCGGGCGAGGTTGACCAGAGAGAACAGAAGATCACCTAACTCGTTCTCGATCTCCTCACGAGCATGAGGCCGGTTGTTGGATTCCGATTCCATCCTTGCTTGCCTTGCCTGATCCAGGATCAGCGCCTCGCGCAGTTCACCGATTTCCTCAGTGATCTTTGCGAGGACCTGTTCCAGGCCGGCCTGATTCTGTGGCCAATCGAAGCCGACTCGGGCCGCCCTTGCCTGAATTTGATACGCTCGCAACAATGCCGGCAAGATCTTCGGCACTCCGTCAAGGGCCGATTGTGTGTTGCCGGCGGCTTCTCGCTCCGCGCGTTTGATGTCTTCCCATTGAGCCAAGACCTGTTCACTATTCGACGCCTGTCCTGCCTGGTCTCCGGTACGGAACACATGAGGATGTCTTCGGATCAGTTTCGTGGAGAGCGTCTCGATCACGTCTTCAACCGTAAAGGAGCCGGTTTCAGCGGCGATCTGGCTGTGGAAGAGGACCTGTAAGAGCACGTCCCCCAGCTCTTCCCGAAGCTTCTGTTCGTCGCGCAGATCGATGGTCCCAATGACTTCGTATACTTCTTCGAGAAGGTAGGGTTTCAGTGACTCATGCGTCTGTTTCCGATCCCACGGACATCCATTTTGCGCGCGGAGCGCAGCCATGAGATCAACCAGCTTGGTAAATCGTTCTGACATCGATGTTGCCGAGAGATCCAACAATCGTCGAGGAGGATCAATCACTGTCACTCTATACCGAGAACGGCTGCTGCTTCAATGGCGGCAGTTCTCTACATTTCCTGTGGCAACCCATTGAAACGGCATTGACCATAGCGCTAGTTTACGGGCCGCAATGGTGCGTTCTACCGTCATTCAGAGGCGTTGATCGACAAGAAGACGGCTGCCGGCGGCATCGTATTCATTGAGCGGATAAATTGCACAGGAAACGGAGTAGAGTCATGAATTCAAAACGGTTCGTCATAAAGCCGGGAGAACGCAGCGGCGCTCTCACCGTCATCGGCACGAATGTCACCGTCCTGGTTTCGGACGCGGATTCGAAGGACCAGCAGATCACATTGCAGTCGGGCGACGAAGGAACGGGGCCGCCGCCGCACAGCCACGATTGGGAAGAGTCGTTTTACGTAACCAAGGGCCAAGTTCAATTCACATGCAATGGCCAAACCACGATGTGCGTAGCAGGTACGCTCGTGCATGTCCCCGCCGGTACCATTCACGCATTCAGCTATGGATCCGGTGGTGGCGAAATGTTGGAAATTACGGGAAGGGGAAGCCATGCGGTTCAGATGTTTACGGCGCTGGATCGCGAGATCCCACCTGGTCCGCCGGACGTCGCAACAGTGGTCCGAGTGGCCGGCGAATACGGCGTCTCGTTTCATATCTGATGCGGCACGAGGAGTTTGCTAATTAAAGGAGTTGGACCATGCGAATGAAGAATCCTCCGCCCCCTGGACTATCGATTAGACAGACTGCCTTGAACCGATGGGTCTGTCGATTGCGGAAGGTGCCATGGTGCTGGGCATCACGCGGCAGGCGATGAATAATCTGGTGAGCCGCAAGGCGCGGATCTCTGCTGAGATGGCGATCCGGTTGGAGAAGGCGTTCGGCGGCGGCGCGGAGATGTGGTTACGGATGCAGGCGGCGTATGACTTGGCTTAAGCGGAAAGACATGTGGCCAAGATTCTTTCTCTGCCAACATCTGTATGGCCGACACTGCGGCGGTCCAGTACTCCCAAATCCTCCAGCGGGTAACGAAATCGCGCGACAACGGCTTGCGACCGAATAGGCCCTATGGTAGGGTACCGGCGTTATTTGAGATTTTTAGGGAGAGGCTCAAGATGGCGGAGGAAGAGCAAGGATTTGTCATTCGCGATCGGCGGGCAAGCGGAGGGGCCGAGGCCGCTCAGACCTCATCTTCACCCGCAACCGAGGCGAAGCCTTCAGCCGCCGCGCCGACCGAACCATCCCAAACGCCTCCGGCACCTCCCGTCAGTTTCTCGTCCTTTGTCATCTCACTGGGCTCGTCGTCGCTTATGCTCATGGGAGAGCAACTGGACCCTCACCAAGCGCCGATACCCGTCAACCTGCCGCAAGCCAAGGAAATCATCGATTTATTGTCTGTCTTGGAAGACAAGACAAAAGGCAATCTGGCCTCTGATGAGCAGACAGTCCTGCGTGACATGCTGTATACCCTGCGCATGAAGTATGTCACGCTGGCATCACCGAAGTAGCATCCCATCTTTCGGCTCTGAGTACCGCCGGGTCTCTGGACGCTGCAAGTTGTGCGGCAAGCTTTGAGACTGCCTTGTAAGTCGGCTATAGTGAGACAGGCGGCAGCTGTTCCCTTGTGTTGACCGGCCTAGAGGACAAGTGAATGCCTGATCCCAATCATCCTACGGGTGCGTTAGGACCAGCCTCCGGAGGGCTTGCGGAAGTTCAACCCGTCGTGATGGGGAGACACGTACGTACGGCTCCCGCTGATCAACCCAAGAAACCGGAGCGAAAACCACCCCATCTTCGCCCCGTCTGGATCGTGCTTATCCTCCTGGTTCCCTGCGTAGCCCTCACGCTCTATTACTCACAAGTTGTTGCTCCTGGCTCTGAAGAGAACGGCTCCTTCCTGCCGACGACCAGCTATGCGCTGGTTCTCCTGCTGGTCAATTTGGACCTGATCGGCTTCGTGGTGTTGGTGCTCCTGTTGTCCAGAAATCTGATCAAGGCGTATTTCGAACGCCGGCACCGTCTCGTTGGATCTGGATTTCGTACCAAGCTCATCGCTGCGTTTATCGGGTTCTCATTGATTCCGACGCTGCTCCTGGCGTTCGTCGCAAGCGGGCTGGTCAATAAGGCAGTCGATGTGTGGTTCAGCGAGCACATCGAGCGGGTCATGAAGGATTCGTATGAGGTGGCTCGTATGCAGCATGCGGGGCATGTCGCGCTTGCGGTCAACAGCGCACGGGCCATCTCCCAGGAACTGTTTCGCGAAGACATGCTGACTCCGGTACAACGCGATCTCTTGATCGCCGCGATGGCACGAAAACGGATGGAATACGGCGTCGCCGGAATCGAGGTATTTTCGAACAGGATGGAAACCCTCACAAAAGCGTTTGATAGTGAAATTCCGTCCGGAGTGTTGGATCTGCCGATCAGTCAGCTGGTCTTACAAGTCATTAACGGCAAGCAAGAGTTTACCTCTGTCCAAGAGGCCCAGACAGGGAGGTTGGTGCGCGCCGCTATTCCGGTGGCCTCCGGAAGCCGACGCGGTGAGATCGAGGGGGTCGTGGTCGTGGAAACCTACGTCCCTGAATCTCTGTTGACCAAAATGGAAGGGATTGGGCGCCAATACACGGCGTACAAGCAAATCAAAGCGATGAAAAACCCTATTAAAGCCGGGGCGTACCTTTTTGTGGCCGTCCTGGCGGTGTTGATTCTCTTCAGCGCGACGTGGTTCGGCTTCTATGTGGCGCGCGGGATCACCGTTCCGATTCAACGGTTGGCGGAAGCGACCGAAGCGGTCGCCCAGGGCGATCTGTCGGTGCAGATCGATGCCAAAGCGACCGATGAAATCGGCACGCTCATCGAGTCGTTCAATCGGATGACGCAAGATCTGCAAGGGAGTAAATCGAAGCTTGAGGAAGCCAACCTGACTCTGTGGAACACCAATGTCGAGCTGGATCGCCGCCGCGCCTATATCGAAACGGTCGTTGATACGATCGCCGCCGGGCTTTTGTCGATCGATCGAAGCGGAACGATCACCACCTTCAACCCATCGGCCGAGCGCATTCTTGGTTTGGATGCCGATCGGTTCAGAGGACGGTCGGCGAATGAGGCGTTCAAGGAATTCGGTCTCGACTTATTCCAGACCGCCTATGACCGTATGCTGGCCGATGAGCGCGACGATTTGGACCTGGAAGGACAATTGGATATCCAAGGGATGTTGATTACGATCGGTCTGAAAGGGTCTCGTATGCGGGATGAGGCGAACAAAGACTTGGGATTTGTGTTGGTCTTTGAAGATCTGACGGAGTTGATCAAGGCGCAGAAAGTTGCAGCTTGGCAAGAGGTCGCGAAACGTGTCGCCCATGAAATCAAGAACCCACTGACCCCTATTCAATTATCGGCTCAACGATTACGCAAGAAGTTCTTCGAGAAGTCTCCCGACCTTGACCGGGTGTTCGACGATGCGACCAATGTGATCATCAATGAAGTCGGAAGCCTGAAAGAGATGCTGGACGAATTTTCCAAATTTGCCCGCCTCCCTGCTCCGCAAATGACGCGGCAATCCCTGCATGATGTGGTACGGGAAGTGGTAACCCTCTATCGTGAAGCCCAGAAAGATATTGAACTGATTGTGGACTTGGACGAGGATCTGCCGTCCATCAATTTCGACCGGGAACAGCTGAGGCGTGTGTTCGTCAATCTCTTCGACAACGCGGTTCAAGCGATGAATCAGAAAGGGCGGCTGTGGGTCGGGACGAAGTATGATACGAAACGCCGTCGCGTAGTTGGCACCGTGGCGGACGAAGGGCCCGGCATTGCGCCTGAGGATCAGGAACGGTTGTTTGTGCCGTATTTTACTCGTAAGAAGACGGGAACCGGGTTGGGGTTGGCGATCGTCCGCCGGATTATCACAGATCACGAAGGACAGATCCATGTGGGGAACAACCATCCGAAGGGAGCCGTCTTTACGTTCGATTTGCCGGTGTAAGATAGTCCGGTGAAGGGCATGTGGTAAGGAGAAAGGGGTTATGTCGGCATCGATTCTAGTGGTGGACGATGAAGAGGCGATTCGCACATCCCTGCGAAGCATCCTGGAAGATGAAGGGTATGACGTATCGGTAGCCGCCAATGGGATCGAGGCGCTGAAAATATATGGCACTGACCCGCCGGATCTCATGATTCTGGACATTTGGATGCCGGAGATGGACGGACTGGAAGCCTTACGGCGGGTGAAAGAATTTGTGCCCACGACGCAGGTCATGATGATCTCCGGCCATGGCTCCATCGAAACGGCCGTGAAAGCCATTAAACTGGGTGCGTATGACTACATTGAAAAGCCGCTGTCGCTGGAAAATGTCACGCTCCGTGTCAAGCACGCGTTGGAGCAGTTCCGCTTGGCGCAAGAGAATCGGTCTCTGCGGACCAAGGTCCAGCAAAAATTCGAGTTGGTGGGGCAATCTCCGGCCATGCAACGGCTACGGGAACTCATCGAAACGGCGGGGCCGACGAACAGTCGGGTGTTGATCGGTGGGGAGAATGGAACGGGGAAGGAGTTGGTCGCTCGAGCCATCCATATGCGCAGCATCAGATCGGACCATCCGTTCGTGGCCGTCAATTGTGCGGCCATCCCCGAGACATTGATTGAGAGCGAATTGTTCGGTCACGAAAAAGGCTCCTTCACCGGAGCCACATCCATGAAGCGCGGTCAGTTCGAGCAGGCCGATGGGGGTACGCTGTTTCTGGATGAAATCGGCGACATGAGCCTCAATACGCAAGCGAAAGTGTTGCGGGCTTTGCAGGAACAGCAGTTCACGCGAGTCGGCGGGACCAGATTGATGAAGGTCGATGTGCGGGTGTTGGCGGCTTCCAACAAGGACTTGGAAAAAGAAATCGGCAAAGGACAATTTCGGGAGGATCTGTACTACCGCCTCAACGTGGTCCCGATCGTTGTGCCTCCACTGCGGGAGAGGCGGGAAGACATCCCGGCCCTCGTGCGGCATTTCATGAAGACGCATGTCGAGGAGCAAGGGTTGCGGATGAAGGACGTCTCGCCGGAGGCGATGGCCGTATTCCAGCAATACGAATGGCCGGGAAACATTCGGGAACTGAGGAATTTGATCGAGAGACTCATGATCATGGTGCCGGGATTTGTGATCGAAGCCTCCCAGGCCGCTCTGTCGTTACAGGGACGAACCGCCGGCGTGGTACCGGGGGGCAATCAGGCAGCGCACTCACTTCTTGCAAAATCCTACGACTCGCTTCGAGACGCCCGGAATGCTTTCGAAAAAGAATACATCAGTCGTAAACTTCGGGAACACCACTGGAACATTTCACGGACCGCCGAAGATCTCAAGATTGAGCGGAGTCATCTTCATCGGAAAATCAAGTTGCTCGATGTGGAGATGCGGCCGGAAGGCTAGCCCGCATTATTCATGACGGTTCGTCGCGAAATTGCGGAGTCGTCAGGCGAGGTCCACGGCGCGACGAATAATGAGCGGCACGCTTGTGGACGCCGGCGAGATGGTGAGCCGGCGGTGTCTTGGCGCACGGAGCTGCGAGGAAGGGAGGCAGATTCAAAACAGTCTGTTGATGCCGAGCAGCGAGTCCGTCCGCCCGCCAACATGCCGACGAAGCCGCACGTTGGCTTGTCGCAGCGGCGAATCCGCAATTGCAGCAGAAGCATTCATGAATAATGGGCTAAAGGAAGACGGCGACAGAATCAGCGCCCTGCACATGCGGAGCAGACGAGATCCTGAAACTTCGTCTCGGGGTGGGCCTGTACGTACTCGTTCAGGGCGGCTTCGGACATGTGCGCGGGATGAGATTTTCTACACGATGGGCACACGGGTATCAGTTGTTGCAATGCGGCGATGTCGCGCAGCGTGCCATCGAGGTCAGTGATGGTTTTCGTGACCTCTTGTTCCCAACTCCTTCTCGCGTCCGTTTCTTGCTTGAGCTTGAACGCAGATTTCACTCGTGCGAGGAGTTCTACTTGCTCGACCGGTTTTCTGATGTAGTCCATCGCCCCGGCGTCGAATGCCGCCTGGAGCCAGTCCTTTTGGTTTCGTGCCGTCACGATGATGATTGGAATGCCTGCAAACGCATCGATGGCCTTGATGCGGCGACAGGCCTCGACTCCGTCCATGTGTGGCATTTTGATATCCAGCAAAATGACATCGACCTTGATCCCATTGGCACCGGCATGATCCAAGTCCAGTTGCGTAAAAGCATCACGGGCCGACGAAACGGTGATCAAGTCACGGTAGCCCGCACTCTTGAGAATATGATGAAGCAGCAGACGCTCATCAGGAGAGTCATCGACAATCAGAATGGCCACCACATCCTCCTGCACCGGCTTGTACGTTCGAATTTCGTGAAGATACGTATAACAGTATAGGACTTATTCTCACCGCGGCAAGAAAAAAGCGGAACGGAAGATGAATGATATGCGCGTTGACCTCCGTCGGATCTCGCGTTAAGATGCGGCCCGCCGGCAGCAGGTTGAGGCTGAGAGCGATCGTGATCGCTCTCGCTTTCCACTCAACCTAGACCTAAACTTTCTTACTTCTATGACGACCTATCGTGATGCAGGTGTGGATATCGATGCGGGCGATGAGTTTGTCGATCGCATCAAGCCGCTCGTTCGATCGACGTTTCGTCCAGAGGTCTTGACCGACTTAGGAGGCTTTGGCGGCCTCTTCGGCCTCCAAGCCGGTAAATACAAAGAACCCGTGCTTGTCTCCGGAACCGATGGGGTCGGGACCAAACTGAAGATCGCATTCATGATGGATAAGCACGACACCGTCGGAATCGATCTGGTGGCGATGTGTGTCAATGATATTGCAGTGAGCGGCGCGGAGCCGCTGTTTTTTCTGGACTACTTTGCAACCGGGAAGTTATCCGTGTCGAAGGCTCATGAAGTGGTCGCCGGTATTGCCGAAGGTTGCCGTCAAGCCGGGTGCGCACTGATCGGAGGTGAAACCGCTGAGATGCCGTCCTTCTATCCTGATGGGGAATACGACCTGGCCGGTTTTGCCGTCGGCGCCGTCGATCGCCTGAAGATCATCGACGGTCGGCACATTGTGTCCGAGGATGTGGTCATCGGCTTGGCTTCTTCAGGCCTCCATAGCAACGGCTACTCACTGGCCCGGCGAGTGCTGTTTGAACAAGCCAAGTTAACGATTGCCAGCCGTCTTTCTGAGCTTGATGGGACCATCGGCGACATTCTCATGACGCCCACCAGAATTTATGCGAAGCAGATTTTGGCGCTTGCCGAGCACTTTCCGATCAAGGGTATCGCACATATTACTGGAGGAGGCATTACGGAGAATTTGCCACGCGTGTTCCCCAAGGGCGTGCGGGCGAGAGTCAGTCGCACTGCCTGGTCGGCGCCGCCGATCTTCGACGTGATGAGTCGTTTAGGACGGGTCGATCGTGAAGAGATGTATCGGGTTTTTAATATGGGTATTGGATTGATTCTTGTCGTACCCCCTGATTCAGTGTCCGGGGTGCTGACTCGCGTCACCGCACTGGGTGGCCGAGGCTGGCAGATCGGTGAAATCGTTTCCTCCACCGAGGAGGAGCCGAAGATTGAGTATGTCGATTAGCCGAACAACTCCATTGCGGGTGGCGGTACTGGCATCCGGTCGAGGTTCCAACCTTCAAGCCATCATCGATGCGATCGAAGCAGGGCAGGTACAGGCTCAGATCGTCGCTGTCATCAGCAATAAGAAGGATGCGGTCGCATTGGAGCGGGCTCGGAAGCACAGGCTCAAGGATCTATTTGTCGATTCGAAGCCCTTTGCCGGACGGCCGGACAGTCGTGAAGCATACGATCGATCACTCTTGGACATACTTCAGCAGCATGACATCGAACTTGTCTTGCTTGCAGGGTACATGAAGATCGTCACGGCGGTGCTGGTCAATGCCTATGTCAATCGGATGATGAATATTCATCCTTCTTTGCTGCCGTCGTTTCCTGGATTGGATGTGCAGAAAAAGGCCATCGATTGGGGATGCAAATTGGCGGGATGTACCGTGCATTTCGTGACAGAAGGCGTGGACGAAGGGCCGATCATCGTACAAGCCGCCGTGCCGATCCTAGACGACGACACACCCGAAACTCTCGCCGCGAGAATCCTCGTGCAAGAACACAAAATCTATCCCCGCGCCGTGCAACTTTTTGCCGAGGGGCGATTGCGCGTCGACGGCCGGCGGGTGTTGATTCACGATACGAAGCCGAGCGACGAGTCGATCATCAGTCCGACATAAGGGATCTCACATCATCGTTCTTCTTCATCGCATAGGGAACTTACGAGTGCCTGCACCGTCAGCGGTGCATTACCTTCCGATCGATTGTTCACCAGCACATAAGCCCGTCGATTCTCACTGATGGCCTGCTTGATAAGGGTTACGGTTTCTTTCCGCATCTGCGGCAACACTTCCACGATCTTGTTATAAGGGGCGGCTCGCTCTTTCGCGACTTCGTACGGCATATTGGGCGGCGTGAGCAGTCGGATCACGGTGAATGGCGCGGTGAAGCGCTCTTCAAGCCGTCGGTGTTGTTCGAGCAACGGCGGCATGTAGGACCAGTGGTTGTACACGTGGGCCACACCGTGGCTCTCTAGGATCTTTCGATAATCTGAGCCCAACAGCCCCGCGGTCCTGATTTCCACGGCATAACCGATATCCTGAGGCAACTGGCCGAAGAACCGATCGAGACGTGAGCAAAACTCTCGCGTGGACATTCTATGTTGTTGGAATTCAAAGATCAGAGGGCCCATGTGTGGTTCAAACTTGGTATCACGGTAGGGTGGCAGGACTAAGTCATTGAACAGTTTGGCGTCGAGAAATCGGGGATTCAATTGGCCAGCCTTGGAACCGTAGCGGGCTTGTCTCGAGAAGCTGGGAATGGTGATTTCCTCCCAGACTTTGAAACACATGTGAAAGTCTTCCGGAATCTGATTTAGGTAATGTCGAAGCTGATTCGCGGTTGGTGGGCGGTAGAAAGTGGAATCATTCCCGACCGTGCGAAAGAGCGGTTCGTCGTTGTGGAGGTATTGACAGTACTCCCCTAGACATTCCCTCGCAAACGTCGACTTCGTGTACTGTCGCCGATACACCTGGCCTTGCCAGCCTTCGTACGTCCACGTTGAAGTGCCGAATCGAATCAAGGAAAAGAGAGGCATGGGGCGCGATTGTACTGAAGAAGAGAAGAAGAGACCAGAATGAACGTGAGGTCCTGAAACGAATCGGTTTTTTGAGATAAGGTTCAACTTGATCCCATGGTCGTAACGGCTCGTGAAACAGAAACGGGCGGGGTATTGTCCCCCCGCCCGTCGTAAAAGCCACCTTTCGTCGTAAATATGTGCAGTCTTATTTCACTTCATTCAGATGTGTGAGAGCAGTTTCGGCATGCTGTGTGGCCACATCGGCGTGGCCAGCCTTCCCATGCTCAATGGCTTCGTTCAGATGCGTAATCGCTTCGTTCAAATGAGGATTTTTGCCTCCTCTCTCGGCATAGTTCCGCGACTTTTCCGCATGCATCACAACCGCATCGGCATGACCCTGTTTACCATGGTCCACCGCTTCCTTTGCGTGCGTGACGGCGTCCCTGACGTTACCGGCTGGGGACGGCTGAGCGTTTAATATAGGCGCACCAGCGAACGCTCCCAGCACAACGCCAATGAGCGCACCACGGTAGAATAGGCTAGTCATCTTTGCCTCCTTTTGATTAGATTTACTGCCTGACTTACATTCACGACCTCCGCAGCGTGATCGTAGGACCGCCTGCCTCCTTGGAAAACCTCGTCGCGGTTCACCGCCCGCGGATCACTGGAGTGAGACTGTTGGTGAGTAAGATGTTTGGTGGAGGGCAGGGGAGTTCTCCATCGTTGGCGGCAGTCTTGCGCTTTACATTACGCGGGGTTGCGGTCGCGGCCTGAGACGGACAATAGCAGACCTACAAACTTTGGTCAATCTGACTGGTGCCGCTTCAATTTGCACAAATTCTAGCTAGGTGATATAGCCTCAGGCACCGCAGGAGGAGCCCATGGGCCAGAAGCCGCCGCGTATGAACAAGAAGGACCTCGAACGGCTGAAGAAACGGACTGAGAAGCTCAGACATATGAGAGAGGAGGCCAAACGGCTGGAGAGCGCGCCACTCAGGCGCCGACCTCTTAAAGACGGGCGTAACGAATCTCCCATTAGCTTGCATTTCGCTGTCGAGCGACCGCATTCGAAGCATCGTCAGGATGCTTCGAATGAAGCCTCATCTCGATTTGAAGCAGCATATAGACTCTTCAGACGGCGACATCCCAACAGTGTTCCTATCACAGGCCGGCAAAGCCCCCCTAAGGACTACTCGCCCATTGAGTACGCCGAATGGGCCATCTGGAAGGCGAGAGAGCGATGGAGTGACCCGACCTGGGATAACTGGTTCTTGGGTTTCTATGAAAAACTGGTCAGATCCGAATCGCTCAAGGAGGTCTGCCAAGATCAATGTAAATCCACCGATGCCGCGTATGCATTGCTCGGTCTACTCCTGTGGGATGCCGACCGTTTCCAGCTTGGAAAAGCGACCGGAGAACACGTCTATACGCTAGGGGAACGCAATTTCCGTGAAGAACAAGCAAGGGAAGCGCTATGGCAAACAGCAGATCCCGACACAAAGAAGTTGGTCAAGATCCAAGATTTAGTGAGGGCCTTGACGTTCGACTATGCCCTAGAGGTGAACGAAGACCGCACACCCGTCACCGAGCATAAACGACATCATCGGAAGACGCTCGCCGAAATTATCGATGGATTCTTGAAGGCCCTTGCGGAAGCACCTGACCTCAAGAAGCAGATCTCACCCGACACCCCTCAGCGCCGAGGGCGGCCGGAACTTGGCCTTACCTCGCGGGACATGTTCTGTGCTTTGGTAGA
This sequence comes from Nitrospira sp., assembly GCA_025936075.1. GTDB lineage: Bacteria > Nitrospirota > Nitrospiria > Nitrospirales > Nitrospiraceae > Nitrospira_D. The sequence continues at coordinate 20,571 of JAICUC010000016.1, forward strand.
ACACTTCGTTGAGGAGGCATTCGGAAGAGTTGATCACATTTGGCAAACCATCTTCATCATCAAGGATTTTGCACCAGGTCTGCTGAAGGACAGCGCCTCAGACGAGGCGCACGAAGCGAATGTGTTCGTTCAGCGGCTTAAGGCGTTTCAAAAGAGGGAAGGTGCGATCGAGGAGTTCAACTTCCTCGTAGCTATTTACAAGACACACCGCTCCTTCCCGTCCATCATGCAGACCTTCCAGCCCTGGTAAAGCTTGAATCCGGCAGTAGGCGTTCTAGGGCGGCATCAACCGAGCGAGACATCACAACTTGCGCTATCCAGCCATAACTTGCCGAAACGGTTGTGTGATCGCCCAAAGCAGAAACAGGCTATATACCAATCCAAAGAACCAGGGAAAGCTGACAGCGCCGTGCTAGCCGAGATTGATTCGCGCGGAGCTATCAGCTGACCAATTAACCATGTTTCCCTTCGGCAGCAGTCCTTCTTTTCCACCAGTCCAGACCTCTCTCATTCTCCCTTTCCTTGCCCCGTACTTCTTCAGCAAATCCTTTGCAGCTTCTTCAATCATATCATTCCTACCAGAGTGCAGATCGTAAATGTCTTTTCTATGACGACTGTTCACGCCCATGGATTGCTTGAGGGATTTTCACAGTACTGGTCTAGGCACAATGCCGATAGGGTGACTGGTACACAGTGCGAGAGGGAGAGGCGTCTATGCTGTATCACCTCATCGCTATCCCCTGCGCGATCATCCTTTGTTGCGCGGTGTGGGTCGGCAACCGCATCATGCCGAGAACCAAATAACCTGTAATCTGTGGCTTCGGAGTTACCTTGAGGGACGAATCGGAAGATCCCGCCTCATTCAATATCCATCTTTGCATTGCTATGACTTCTTTTCGGCAACTGCCCGTTACGCTCAGTCAAGATTCACGTTCTCTATGTCGCCTCGTTAACGACCAGGCCAACGCGCCCGCCCAGCCTATCACTGTCCACCCTAGCGAGAGATTCACAATCAAAATCGCGACGCAGTTGGGATGCCCTCGCCCGAGAGCGATAAATGTGGGAAGGCAATACGCCAACGCCGTGCTCAAGACGTAGAGGACAGTGACGATATCATTGTCCACGGGACACACCCTTCATTCAGGGCCGTCTGGCCTTCTCTGTTACTTCCCCTTCGGCAGCTGCCAGTTGTTTTCGAGCGCTTGAACCTTTGCCTGTACTGCTCCCAGGACCCGCGCTGAGATATCCGTGCCTTCCTCGAAGCTGATTTATCCAACCCATAAGCCGGGAATCCTTTTATCAATGATTTGCTGACCATAGGCTAGGCAGTGGGCCAAGGCTTCCTCCTTCGTTGGGTATTGATCGCTGGTGGAGAAATGCCGACTTTTCTCTCCCGTTTCCGTTGACCACAGAATGAACAGATTCAATCCCCCCTGGCCGGTCTCTATGCGCTCATGAGGTGCGGCTTGAATGGTGTAACCTTTGTACGTCACGGCAGTGCCCCTTTTGTTGCTTGATCTTATTTGCTCATTTCCCTTTCGGCAAGATTCCTTTCTTCTCCAATTCAGTAACGTGTTGGTCGAGAATTTTCGCCACATATTCCTTCAAAGAAGCATGTTCCAGCGCCGCAGCAGCCTTGATCTTTGCGATCACGTCTCTCGGCATATCCCTAAGATTTAAAACAGTTAATTCGGCTTTTTGGTTCAGCTTCATGGAGACAAGAATACTCAACCTACCTAATTCAGTCAAACACTACGTGACACCATATGATGTGTAGTGTACAAAGATACCTGTGAATGCTCAGAGTAAGGAGTTACCGACCCTCGCTCAGGTGAAGAGCCTGAACGGAGAATCGCCTGTTTGGAGAAGCGAGATAGGGCGGCGATAAAGCCAAGCAGCAGGCATGGATTACAGCCAATACTTCAGATCAATCTAGAACCCCGCCGTCTTCGAAGCGAACATCAGTATCGCTATCATGATAATCGGTATGGCGATGAACAGGAATGGAGGATGAGCAGCAGATTCTCTAGTCATGGCGTACTCCTCCCTTTATAGAATTATAACTTAAGCCTACAGCTAATGGCACTGTATGTCTAGGCAAGTCCCAAACGACAATCAGGGATAGATGGACCAGTCGGTTAGTTGTCAGGCTACCAATAGTAATCGCGGTCACCGACTTGGATCATCCACTTGCCACGTCGCCACTCTCCAATGCCAATCGGGTGTTCTCAGGAGTGTTACGGTGGTCAGACAGTCGCGCCCAGTCCACCTTGAGTCTGTGGCGCTGGTGCAGCCTGTCATTCGTCAGGACCAACACGTGGTAAAGATTCAGAACCGACATTTCCGTGGTGGTGTAGTTTGGAAAGTGGTCTTAGAGATAGAGTCGAACAACGGCTAGGCTCTCCTCAATTCGCTTTTCTGACTCGGCATCTTGCAGATTACATAGATCCTTACCTTCTGAACACCAAGCCCAGCTGACGCAAGTGGAGCAGGAAATTGCCCATCTCATTGAGGCTCTCAAACAGAGGATGGTTACCGTGAGTACGAAGGCTGAGCTCGCCAAACTCGAAGGGGAACAGCAGCGACTCCAGCAGATGCTCGAGCGTTCTTCACCAAAGACTGGCCAGGTCGCCGACTTTGTGCCTGATCTGGTCAGGCGGTTCAAAACCGTCTTGGAGGAGTTGGCCACCGTGACGCAGCACAGCATCGATAAAGCACGCGGCAGCCTGCGGGACTTAATGGGTGCACAAATCTTCTGTATCCCACAGCAGACGGAGTTGATCGCTATCTGACGACTGAGGTGGCAGGAGACTATGCTGGGGTGTACAGGCTGGTTACCGGTAAAATAAATTTGGTGGAGGGCAGGGGAGTTGAACCCCCGACCCCTACGTTGCGAACGTAGTGCTCTCCCAACTGAGCTAGCCCCCCACC
>JAICUC010000020.1 GCA_025936075.1 Nitrospira sp.
AAATAGACCTTCCCCTTGTTTCGTCGTACCATGTTCACGCTGATCCGTAAATCTCTCGGAGAATTTTGTCCCCTCCCCGAGCCAACAATCGTTCAGCCAACTGAACCCCCAGCGTATGAGCCTGCTCAGATGTCCCTTCGATCTGATCGCGAATGACGGTCTTCCCATCGACACTTGAGACAAGACCATCCAATACCAGCTGCTCACCGAACAGGGTTGCGTGAGCTGCAATGGGTACCTGACAGCCGCCCTCCAGGCGGTGCAAGAAAGCCCGCTCCGCCGTGACCGTCGTATGGGTTATCTGATGATTGAGTCGGAATAAGACAGAACGAACGAATGTATCATCGATCCGACCTTCAATACCAAGGGCACCCTGTCCGACCGCAGGCAAACTGAGAATGGGCGGAAGATATTCTGTGATGGTCTGAGACCACCCCAACCGGTGCAGACCCGCAGCCGCCAAGACGATGGCATCGAACTGTCCCTCTCTGAGTTTTCTCAGTCGCGTATCCAAGTTGCCGCGCAGCATCGAGATTTTTAAATCAGGCCTGACCTGTAACAGCTGCGCCTGGCGGCGAAGGCTAGCAGTCCCGATGGTGGCTCCGAATGGAAGCTCCTGAAACGAGAATCCTTCACGGCTGATTAACGCATCACGGGCATCCTCGCGCTGAGGCACACAGAGAATTTCGAGTCCATCGGGCAATTGCGCTGGAACATCCTTCATACTGTGCACCGCGAAATCGATCTCACCGGCGAGCAACGCATCCTCGATTTCCTTGACGAACAAGCCTTTCCCGCCGATTTTTGCTAATGGCACGTCGACGATCTTGTCGCCGGACGTCTGAATCTTTTTGAGGGCGACCCGGACCTCGGGCACGGCCTCCTGAACCTTGGATTGGAACCATTCACTTTGACAGAGTGCCAATTTGCTCCCTCTTGTCCCAAGGACCAAGGTTGAGCGGCGGCCGTTCTGTATCGACACGTTGAGACTCGTTTCGTTACCCGCCGATCAGCGGGCTCGTTTATGGACCGACGTTTCCGGAGCCGGATCGTCGGCGCCCGGCTCCGAGGAGGTCTCGGTATGATAACGCGGCGATTCCGTATACGCCTCGATCGGTTGAACGGACGGAGATTCCCGGTCGAGAGAAAAAAAACGGCGTGCCGCTTCGACAAACGCAGGACCGCTCGAGGAGTTGACTTCGGCCTTGAGGGTGACCATCGTGCGATGAATCAATTTGTTTACAATCGAAGAGGCGAGGCCTTCGACCAGTTCGCGGTCCTGAGGAGACAGATGCGGCAATCGCGCAAGCACTTTGTCGACCTCCGTCCGCTTCATGTCGTCGACGCGGCTCCTGAGCGCAACGATCGTCGGAGTGATCTCCAAGGATTTCATCCAATCCAGCATGGTGGTCACTTCTTCCAGAACCATCCTCTCGGCTTTCTCCGCCTCCTGCACTCGCTCAGCTCGGTTCTGTTCAACTCGATGTTTCAGATCATCAATGTCGAAGAGAAACGCATTGTCGACATGACGAACGGCCGGATCGATGTTTCGCGGAACCGAAATATCGATTAAGAACATCGGACGGTTCATCCGCTCTTCGACTGCCCGATGCACATCTTCTGCGCCGACCAGATAATGTGCCGCCCCGGTGGAAACCAGAACGATATCCGCCGAGGCCATGTCATCCTTGAACTGATCGAATGGGACCGCCGTGCCGCCGAACCTGGCTGCGAGATCAACCGCATGCTGTGGAGTTCTCGTGGTGATGCGGACATGCCCCACACCATGAGCGATCAAATGGCGCGCCGCCAACTTCGCCATTTCCCCGGCACCGACCAACAACACCGTCTTCTCGTGCAGATTCGAAAAGATCTTCTTTGCCAGCTCAACGGCGGCATAGCTGACCGACACCGCCATTTCTGAAATTTTCGTTTCGGTCCGCACGCGCTTGGCTACGGAAATGGCCTTCTTGACGACCTTGTTCATAATGACGCCGGTCGTCTTATGGGCCAGCGCCACTTCAAACGAACTTTTCAGTTGTCCCAGGATTTGAGATTCCCCGATAATCATCGAATCAAGACTGGCTGCGACTCTGAACAAGTGACCAATCGCTCGGTCTCCGGTATGCCAATAGAGATGCGGGGTCAATTGTTCGGAAGACAACGACAGATGCGTGTCCGCTAGAAATTCTTGGATACGCCCATACCCGGCTTCAATATCGTCGACAACCGAGTAGACCTCGACTCGATTACAGGTCGAAAGGAGAATGCCTTCCTTGACACCGGGATACGCACACAGACGGGTAAGAGCCTCCCCAAGACGGCTTTCAGGAACCGCCAACCTCTCTCGGATCTCGACCGGAGCCGTTTTATGACTTAACCCTACGACAATCAAATGCATGGGACCATCAGACGCATGTTACGACAACGCACTATGTCCTTTCAGGACGACGCCTACCAACGTGAGAATCACGCAAGCAAATCCGATGACCGTGAGATAGGCCGCGCGTTTGGCTCTCCATCCTATGGTCAGTCTTCCGAGCAAGACGATGAAATAGAAGAGCCAGGTGACGAGCGCCCCGGTTTGCTCGGGATTCCAGCTCACATAGGATCCGCGTGCAAATTGAGCCGAGATAGCTCCTGTCACGATTCCCAGGGTGAGCAGAGGAAACCCTAACACGATGGATTGTTGATTGAGATGATCGAGAAAATCGAGCGCAGGCAGCTTGCTGTAAAGAACGTTGAACTGTTTCGACTTGAGGAGTCGATCCTGGATCAGATACATCACACCCGCGACGAACGCAACGGCAAATCCCACTGCGCCCAGCATGCTGAGTGTGACATGAAACCACAAGGTCTTGAATACCGGTTGAAGGGTAGGTACCGTCTCTGGAAGGGCTGCGGCCGAGATCAACGAGACCAGGGCCAAGGGTACCATGAAAGACCCAAGCACATGAATCCGATGGCGAAGCTCGACGACCAGAAGTACGAGAATGATCATCCAGGCAAAAAAGGAGAGCGCTTCGGAAAAGCTGGGTGTTGCGGATGGTGAGGCGGCAAAGATTCTCGCCCCGATGGCGAACGTGTGGGAAGCAAAGCCTACAGCAGTAAGCCCCAACGACACCTGTGACAAGGCTTCTGAACGTCGCAACGAATAGGAAAGAAATGACACCGTGGCCACGATATACAGGACCAGCGTGATCATGAAACAGACGGCTACCATCGGGAACACCCAGGTGTCTAAGGACTGAACGTCAATGAAATAAGTGGGAAATTATATCGATGCCGACCAAACGGAGTCAACAAAACGCAGAAGCTTCAAGGACTTCTGTCAGTCCACTCAATCGGAAAGGAACGCTCTATATGGTGGCAGTATCCATTGGACATCCTGACGATGTGACGCTGCGTGCTATTCGAATCCTCGGTGAAGTCGACATTCTGGCCTCTGAAGATCCGAACATGACTCAAGCACTCCTTATGCATCACGGCATTCACGCAACAGTGACGAGTTACGGACCCCAAAATCTAAGGGAGAAAGCAGCGGTTCTTTTATACCGGTTACAGCAAGGACATGATGTCGCGTTCGTGTCCGATTGTGGATCCCCTCTCATCGCCGATCCCGGCCATTTTCTCGTAGCGGCCGCCCATGCACATAATATCCGGGTAGTTCCAGTACCCGGTCCCTCTGCGATTATCGCGGCTCTGACTGTCGCGGGGTTTTCTTGCGACTCCTTCTGTTTTCTTGGACATCTGCCGAGCGCCTCCTCACGTATCGCCCAATACCTTAACGATTCCCTGAGGAGGAACGGCCCAACTGTTGCTTTCTGCGCCGGGTCGTCGGTTTCGCGCATACTCAAGATCCTTGAGGATATCTCTCCCCGGCGCTCCGTGGCCGTTGCCTACGACTTAACAAGACCGACAGAGCACATCATTCGGGGGACCGCTTGTGAGATACGCGAGCGACTATCTCCTGCTCACGGGCAGGAGGTGACACTCATTCTTGCAGGAAGAGATGGGACAGAAGGGGGTGACCGAGGCGTACGCCATGCTCAGTCGCTCTCCTCTCGACGGATCAAGACCCGATAAGCCTGGTCGACTCGTTCTTGCGATATGACCGTATGGCCTTCGTTCTCGACGCTACGAGGAACATTACGGATGGGATCTCCATCATCAAGAAGCACCGACAGCACCTGCCCCTGCTTCAGTGTTTCCAGTTTGAGCTTCGTCTTCACGAAGTTGTAGGGGCAAATTACTCCGCGAAGATCCAGTTCGGTCACCGGCATATCCGGCAAGCGTTGATGATCGTTCATCATGTCAATTCGGGAGAAGAAAAAAGACGGTTGTATCGCGAGACTATCAAGGATCTGGAATTGAGCCGTCCTGGCATCAACCCAATGAAAAAGGGGCAGCGGACGCTGCCCCTTTTTCATTAAAATTCAGTCTCAGAACGGTTCAGTTGAACCCCTTAATCAAATTCGGCTTCGATGCGTCGGACCCATAATCAGATTTATTGGGAACCTTCGTTTCCGGGGCCACAGTCTGATATCCCCATCCCGGCTGCGGTTCGCAATTCCAACAAGGAGCGGCACCGGTGAATTCACCGATAGTGGTATCCACGGTTCCGGTGATCTTGCCGGGCAGCACTGATCCTGCCACCCCACCTGTCGTCGTACTGCTTGTTGTCACAATAGCCCGTTCGGTCGAGGGATTCGGTCGCTGCCCTAAGCCGCCAAATCCGGCGAGTTTTTCGTTGCCTCTCAGCAGATACACCTCGCGAACAATCTTGTGGCCTGTGCCATACGGCTGATTGGGCGACGTCGCTTCAATCACTTGGAGAGCAATATCATCGCCGTTGTTCAACGCTCTAAACTGATCCAGGTTGGTTCTTTCGTCGAAGTAGACGGCCAGCGAGTTCATAGCTCCTGTTCCCGCACGGCCTTCGTCATGAGAGCTTCCACCGGTTTCCAGAAGCATTTTCCCCGCCGGAAAATCTATCGCCAGGACACGGCCATAGATCGTCTCAGGCAGGGAGAGTCGATCAAGGAACGCACTGCGATCAAAGGTCTGGACCCGATTGGCATTTCCAGACACATCTCCGACCCCTGTTCCCACACCCATTGCAGATCCACCGGACTGCTGTAGTCGCTCTTGAGCCACTGCAATATTCATGGAGCCGATGAGGATTATGGCGGCTCCCAGTGCCAACACCTTACGCATGTGCTGCCTCCTTAAAATTAGGTGGACATCATTGTCAACGAGCATGCTGAAGTATTCGTTGATTGCCGTCTTCGAGTAAGAATTTTTCATATGCATATGCAATTGAGAAATATGGCAGAATCTAGGCTAATAGCATGGCGCTGTCAAGAGGGTCGCCGAATGGATCAGTTGTCCCTCTTTCAGTTGTCCCTACTGAATGATGTTAACGACACTTCTTCTGTCTCATTTTCGTTTCAATCAGAAAACCCGCAACAGTCGTATCCCATCCTGAATGCAAATAAATGCGCCTACGTGTTACGTTGGTGCCCGGAGGGAGGGTCGAACTCCCACTCTGTCGCCAGAACCGGATTTTGAGTCCGGCGCGTCTGCCAGTTCCGCCATCCGGGCATACACACGTGCTCTCGCCAGCGGATGTGTTTCTAGCATGCCACCGTCAGAGGGTCAATCGGCAACTACCCCCGTCCCTGCTGGCAAGTCGCTCGAAACAAATTCCAGCTCTTCGTGTATACATTGCGGCATTCCATGCCCACCCATTTGCAGGAATGAATGACGAGAGAACCCCTGCCAGACATTTTTTCGCCGGAGACCTGAAGACCCGATTCCATTTGACGATTCTACAAGCTGCGGTAATGTTGCAGTGGCTAATACCGCATTCACAGAGCAGGCCGCAGAGACCACTCATGATTAAGGAAGAATTGGATTCCGATAAGGTATTCGTCCTGCACAATTTTTTAACGAGCGACGAGTGCGTGGCACTGATCCGTCGGAGCGAAGGCCTCCCCTATGAAATTGGGACAGTCGGTGGTGTCGTGGCCGAGGGTATCAGAAACAATGAACGTCTCCTGGTCGACGATAAATCCTTGGCCGACACGTTGTTTTGCCGAGCAGCGCCATGGCTACCACAGATGGCCGAAAGTCGCCGCCTGGTCGGGTTCAACGAACGTTGGCGATTCTACCGCTATCGCCCAGGACAGACCTTCCAGCCTCATCGGGATGGATCGTACATGTCGCTTGAAACCCACGAGAAAAGTGAGGTGACATTCTTGATTTACCTGAACGACGACATGACAGGAGGAGAAACACGATTCTTTGCAGACATGGAACAGGTCGCTCGAAGATGTCCTTACTTGACCGTGAAGCCGACAATAGGAGCGGCGTTGGTGTTCTTCCATTCCGTCTGGCACGAAGGAGCCATCGTGCGGCGTGGAGAGAAATATGTGCTGCGTACCGATGTCATGTACAAGCTATAATTACACCGCCGCGTTCGACGTATACCAAGAAATCTACGCTACTCAATAAGACCAGAACAGGTAGCCGACCCCTTATTTTCATCTGCTTCGCACAGTCCACTTCATATTAGTTCGCCCTTCTTCAACAATGCGTAATCTCTACAGCCAGCTGGTTCTTTGAGATTGCACGCCATGGGCATGAAGTCGATCTTTTCTTCATCAGAACATCTCTGATAGAATGCCGATCTATAAGGTGTGGATTGCAGCCCTTAATTATTCACCTGCATGACATCGAAAAAAGGAGCGCTTTAGATATGGCAGAAGTTTCTTGCGTGACATGCGGACAAACCGGCGAAGCGATCACCGCTCCATTGTTTCTCGGCAAGCTTGAGTCGGAAGTGAAGAACAAGGTCTGCGCCGACTGCTGGAAGAAATGGGAAGGCATGCGCGTGATGGTCATCAATGAATATCAAGTCAATCTCGGCGATGAAAGCGGCCGTGAACTCGTTCGCAAGCAGATGAAGGCATTCTTGAAATTAGGGGAACAGGTTGATTCGTCGAAGGTTGCCGAAAACTATCGTCCGCCGACCGCCTGATTGCACATTTCTTCCGGAAGAATTTTAGCGAGCGTTCTTCAAGTTTTCCCCTGGATTGTCGCTGGGTTCGTTGACACCACAAATCTAAAAATGCTAGGGTGTGACGTTCTGCTGTTCGATTAAACTCTTAATGGTAAAGAGGTTCGGTTCGGAGATGATTACGCAAATGCAAGTCAAGGGGCTCATGTTTGACCCCTATAACAATGCGTATATCATCATACTTCGAGATGATGATCAGTCGGAAATGTTGCCCATCTGGGTCGGGAAATCGGAAGCCAGCTCGATCAGCTTGGCGATCGAGAATGTCGCCCCTCCACGTCCCATGACCCATGACTTCATGAAGTCATATTTGGATGCATTTAATGCCAAAGTCATTAGTGTGGTGATTACGGACCTGAATGAACATACCTATTTTGCCAAAGTGCATTTGACCTACGCAGATTCAGAGTATACGGTCGATTCCCGTCCCAGCGATGCCATCGCCCTTGCGCTCCGGACTCAGGCTCCGATTTTTGCGAGTGAGTCGGTGATTCGGAAACAGAGCTCGGAAGAACTCGATCAGTGGCTGGAGAATTTAAAACCCGAGGACTTCGGGAAATTGGACTCCTGACGAACGATCTTGGTTATAGTATGGAGCACATGCCTCAAACAACCGAACCGTTGATACAGCTGACGGTCAATCGAGTTGTAGAAGACTCGACGACGGATACCAGGATCATCGTGCTGACCCGAGCCGACGGCACATCGGAACATTTTATGGTGTGGGTGGGAGCATCGGAGGGGGAAGCCATCAGACGCGCCCTTGACACATCGACCACGCCACGACCGATGAGCCACGACCTAATCAAGAGTTTCGGCGAACACTTCGGTATCAAGATGGAACGGGCCGTCCTCACGGACGTCAAGAGCAGCACCTACTACGCGACCGTCTTCCTGGAAAACAAAGGAGTCGCGCGTACTATCGACTCTAGACCGAGCGACGCCATTGCATTGGCCCTCCGCTGTCAGGCACCCATTTATGTCACGCAGGACGTGTGGAAACGGCGTAGCGGTCAGAATTTGGACGCATGGTTGTCCAAGCTGGAAACCAAGAATATCGGTGCCCAAGAAGTCTAACACCCTCATAATCAATGCTGACAGAGTTGCAGCGGTGGAGAAAAAGATGATGACGTATTTCGAGAATCCGACTCATGTGAAGGAAACCTGGCATCTGGTGAACGCCGATGGAAAAACTCTGGGCCGGTTGGCGGCACGAGTAGCCGGCATCTTACGTGGGAAGCATCGGCCGACGTTTACGCCGAATGTCGATATGGGAGACCACGTGGTCATCGTGAATGCGGAGAAGATTCAATTGACCGGCGATAAGATGGAAACCAAACTGTACCGACGCCACACAGGATATCCGGGAGGGTTGAAAACCGCCTCCGCCGCGCACGTCTTTCGGAAAGACCCTACACAGCTCCTGACAAAGGCGATTAAGGGCATGCTTCCAAAAACCCCGCTCGGCAATGGCATGGCGCGCAAACTCCGCGTCTATGTCGGGCCCGATCATCCGCATCACGCTCAACGTCCTGAACCTATTTCGCTCTAGCAGATTTTCGGTCGATGCCAAAAGTATGATTGAATTTACATAAGGATGTCAACGCGAGAATAAATCAGGATGCTCAAAAGACTGTCCAGCAAGGCCGCAGCGGGCGAAGAGGCGAGGCGTGCGCTTCGGTACGTTGAGTCTTTGAGCGATGCGAGAACGCCGCCGGCAGACTTTTTCAGCATCCTGTTAGCCTCAAACAGAAGGAGACGAATCGCATGGCAGTGGTGACACAATACGCAACGGGGCGGAGAAAGTGCGCAGTCGCCCGGGCCTGGGTGACAGGCACCGCGGGTGATATTACCGTAAACGAAAAACCGTTGGAGAAGGCGTTTCCTCGTCTCACCCTCCGGCAAATTATTCAGCTCCCCCTTGAGATGGCCGGCCTGATGGGCAAATACTCGATCAGCGCGACCGTCTATGGCGGCGGCCCGACCGGGCAAGCCGGCGCTCTCCGTCATGCCATCGCGCGGGCGCTCGTTGCGATGACTCCTTCAACCCGCAGTCCTCTCAAGAAAGAGGGGTTGCTCACCCGTGATTCACGCGTAAAGGAACGAAAGAAATACGGACAGAAGGGGGCGCGCAAGCGCTTCCAGTACTCCAAGCGCTAAGCGCAGGGGCCGACGATCCAGAAAAGGGAAGGCTCCATGCCTTCCCTTTTTTTGTGCCTTCTCATGTGAAGTGACCATTCGCGCAGGATAGAGCAGGATAGAGATAGTGACCCATGAGTAAGAAATTTCGCGTCGCCATTGCAGGAGCCAGCGGATATGCCGGTGCAGAACTTGTTCGGCTTGCGGCGGCCCATCCTTATTTCACCATCACTGCCGTGACGTCGGAAAAGTCAGCGGGTCAGTCGGTTTCATCCGTGTTTCCGAGTTTCAAGGGAATCATCGATCATCAATTTGAAGCCTTGGCACCGGAAGCCCTGACGGAGCGGGCCGATGCCATTTTTCTCGCACTGCCTCATACGAAATCCCTGGACCCCGTTGCAGCCTGTATCAAGGCAGGCAAGGCCGTCGTCGACCTCAGCGCAGACTATCGGCTCAAAGACGTCGGAATCTATGAGAAGTGGTATCACATTCCGCATAGCCATCCACATTTGCTTCAAGACGCGGTGTATGGTTTGCCGGAACTCCATCGGACCGCGATTGCCAAATCAAAACTGGTGGCGTCGCCTGGCTGTTATCCCACTGCCGCCGTCCTACAGTTGGCGCCTCTCTTCGCCAAAAGGCTCGCGCAGCCGGAGACGATTGTGATCGACGCCAAGTCCGGCGTGTCAGGAGCAGGACGCAGTCCGGCGCTGGCCTACCATTTTCCGGAAGCGCATGAATCCTTAGAGCCCTACAAAATCGGCCAACATCGCCATACTCCTGAAATCGAGCAGGAACTTTCCGGACTCATGGACAATGTCGGTTCCGTGACCGTGACATTTACACCGCATCTCGTACCTATGAATCGAGGTATCCTGAGTACGGCCTACTGCAAGCTGACACAGACCATGCACCTTTCCGATCTTCGAGGCCTGTACCGAGAGTTCTATGCAGGTGAACGGTTCGTCCGACTCTACGAAGATCTCGTTCCCAATCCGCGTTACATTAAGGGAACGAACTATTGTGATATCGGCGTGTACATGGATTCGCGGGCCGGATGGGTCGTCGCCGTGGCGGCGGTCGATAATCTCGTCAAGGGAGCCGCTGGTCAGGCCATTCAAGCCATGAATCTGATGCTCGGCATTTCTGAGGACACCGGCCTTACCGCACCCGGCAGTTATCCTTAGCCGCACTCCTCAAACTCGTATGAGACCAAAACACCGGGGCATCACCTCACCGCTGGGATTCCAAGCCGCAGGAATCCACTGTGGGATCAAAAAATCAGACCTGCTCGATTTGTCCCTCTGTGTGTCCGACGTCAGCGGACCGATCGCCGGGGTTTTCACAAAGAACCGCATGGTTGCTGCCCCGGTACTCCTGGACCGATACCATCTTCGGTTCCGTCGCGGGCGGGCCATTATTGTCAACAGTGGAAATGCCAATGCCTGCACGGGCAAACAAGGGTTGGTGGCGGCAAAAGCGATGGCTACGGCTGTGGCGGAGCAACTTTCTATTCCCGTACACCAGGTATTCGTCGGTTCGACCGGCGTCATCGGTCGTGTGCTGCCGATTGATCGCATCACCGCCGCTGTCCCCACATTGGTCGCACGTCTCAGCATTCCAGGAGGCGATCAAGCGGCGCAAGCGATTTTAACCACGGACTTGCGGCCCAAGACCGTCGCGAGACAAGCGAAAATCGGCGGCCACATCGTCACCATCGGCGGCATGGCCAAGGGTTCCGGTATGATCCATCCGAATATGGCCACCATGCTTGCCTATTTGACGACCGATGCAGCGATTGCTTCAGCTGCCCTCCGGTCGGCGTTGAAATCGGCAGTCGATCAATCCTTTAACTGCATTACGGTGGACGGTGACACCAGCACGAACGACACGGTTCTATGTCTGGCTAATGGTCTCGCCAAGAACCGACCGATTCAACGAGGCACTAAGCCCTATCGCGACTTCGAGCGACTCTTAGCTGATGCAGCACAAGAATTGGCCCTCATGATTTGCCGCGATGGAGAAGGGGTCACCAAGGTCGTCACGATTCGGGTGCAAGGGGCTGCCACGGCGACAGCGGCGAAACGAGTCGCTGACACAATCGCGACATCAAATCTGGTCAAGACCGCCTTATTTGGGGAGGATGCCAATTGGGGTAGAATCATGGCTGCCCTGGGTCGATCGGGTGTTGCGATCGACCCAGATAAGGTCACGATGCGATTCGATGATATTGTCATGGTGGAGCGAGGGGTAGGAATGGGGCTGGAGGCGGAACAGAAAATCGCGCAGGTCTTCAAACACAAGGAGTTTACGGTTACCGTCCACCTTGGGCAGGGTCACGCTCATGCCCACATGTGGACAACAGATCTCTCGTATGACTATGTCCGCATTAATGCCAGCTATCGATCCTAGTTCAAAAAGACTATAGGCGGCTTGAAACCGCGACAAGACTATGGTAGCGTCCCCGATCTGGGTCTGACAGGGGTTCGTTTCTGACACGAAGAGAGAGAACGAGCCCATTCAATAAAATCACTATCAGCGTCGATACGCTGCACGGCTTGAGAATAAGGGAAGCGATTCCCTCGCCCTGTCATGGGGTGCTCTGCAAGCTTGAAGGGAGGTGAAGGCATGGGAGTGGTGGCGATCAAGGAGTTATTGGAAGCCGGCGTTCATTTCGGGCACCAGACCAACCGCTGGAATCCCAAGATGAAGAAGTTTTTATTCGGTGAACGCAGCGGTATCTATATCATCGATCTTCAGCAAACCGTTGCGCGGATGGAACAGACCTATGCCTTCGTCCGAGACCTTGTTGCAGCCGGAGAATCCGTCTTGTTTGTCGGCACAAAACGGCAGGCAGCGGAAATTCTCGAAGAAGAAGCCAAGCGAGCCAACATGTTTTTCGTGAACCAGCGCTGGCTGGGTGGGATGTTGACCAATTTCCAAACCATTCGGCGCAGCATCGATAAGATGAAGAAGATGGAGACAACGCTCCTCAACCCCAGCGAGCATGGGCTCAAAAAGAAAGAAGTCCTTCTCATGCAGAAGGATATCGCCAAGCTCCAAAAGTACTTGTCCGGTATTAAGAACATGCGCAGCCTGCCGGCGGCAGTTTTTGTTTTGGATACCAGAGTCGAAAAAATTGCCGTTCAAGAAGCGACGCGACTCGATATCCCGGTTATCGCCATCTTGGACAGCAACTGCGATCCGGACGACATCGCCTACCCCATTCCAGGAAATGACGACGCGATCCGCTCGATCAAACTGATTACGTCCAAGATCGCCGATGCCTGTATCGAGGGCGCGCATCTAAAAGCCCAGCGGGAAGAGGCAGAGTTTCAAACCACTCCCGCCGGCGGCGAAAAGAAACCGGCCATGCGTGTTGAAAGCGTTCCGGTTTCGTAACGTAACACGATTGATTCATCAACGGCTCATTCTCATCGACGGAGCGAAGGAATAACGAATCATGGCAGGATCCAGTCAGCTCGTGAAAGAGCTTCGTGAAAAAACAGGGGCCGGCATTCTGGATTGTCAGAAGGCGCTCAATGAAAACGGAAACGACGTCGGAAAGGCCATTGACTATCTCCGGCAAAAAGGCCTCGCGGCGGCGGCCAAGAAAGCCGGGCGCGAAACCAACCAAGGGTTGATCCATTCCTACATTCATATGGGCGGCAAGATCGGGGTATTGATCGAGGTCAACTGCGAAACCGATTTCGTCGCCCGGAATGAGGAATTCAAAGCGTTCGTCAACGATCTTGCTCTTCAGGTGGCGGCCGCAAAGCCGTCATTCGTGAAGCGCGAAGATGTTCCGGCGGATGTTGCCGAGAAAGAGAAAACCATCTATGAGGGGCAGGCCAAGGAAATGGGCAAGCCTCCCGCCGCATGGCCGAAGATTGTCGAAGGCAAGCTTGAAAAGTTCTATCAGGAGAACTGCCTGTTGGAACAATCGTTCATCAAAGACCCCGCCGTCACCGTTAAAGATCTCGTGGCTCAGAAGATCGCTAAGATCGGCGAAAACATGAACGTCCGCCGATTCACCCGCTATCAGTTAGGCGAAGCATGAGCTCTGCCAAATACCAGCGCCTCCTTCTGAAAGTCAGCGGGGAGATGTTGGCCGGTGAGCAGGGTTACGGTATCCAGCCATCCATTCTAGAAAACCTCGCGGAGGAAATTGCTTCCGTCGTCGCGCTGGACGTCCAAGTGGCGGTCGTCATCGGCGGAGGCAATATTTTCCGTGGAATCGCGGCAAGTGCGTCCGGCATGGAACGGGCCTCGGCAGATTACATGGGGATGCTGGCGACGGTGCTCAATGCGCTGGCTCTCCAGAATGCGCTGGAGCGGATCAGCATCATGACCCGTGTTCAATCTGCCATCGAAATGCGCCAGCTCGCAGAAGGGTATATCCGCCGGAGGGCGATCCGCCATCTTGAAAAGAGCCGCGTGGTCATTTTTGCCGCCGGCACGGGCAATCCCTATTTCTCGACCGATACGGCCGCCGTCCTCCGGGCCATGGAGATCAGCGCGCAAGTGATCATGAAAGGGACAAAAGTTGACGGCATCTACGATGCCGATCCCGTCACCACTCGATCGGCGAAGAAGTATGAGAAGATTTCATTCCTCTCCATCCTCAACCAGAAGCTCAAGGTGATGGATTCCACGGCGATCAGCCTTTGTATGGATAATAAATTCCCTCTTATCGTGTTCAACCTGAAAATCAAGGGTAACTTTAAACGCGTGGCATTAGGCGAACCGATCGGAACCCTCGTTACGCTCGGCGATCGCTGATTCCATCACGAGGTGTCGTCATGTCCAATGCAGCCCACACTCGCCAGGCATTCATCACTCACATGGATCAGGCTCTCGAACACTTGCGGAAAGACCTGTCCGGCCTCCGAACAGGGCGAGCCTCCGTCGCCCTGCTCGACGGCATTCGTGTCGACTATTATGGGACCATGACTCCGCTCAAACAGATCGCCAACGTCTCCACCCCTGAAGCCCGACTCATCACCATTCAACCGTGGGAACCGAAACTGATCAAAGAAATCGAAAAAGCCATATCCAATTCAGGGCTGGGTGTGACGCCTTCAAACGACGGCAAAGTGATTCGAATCCCGCTCCCCCCCCTGACGGAAGAACGGCGCAAGGAGTTGACGAAGATCTGCAAAAAGCATGGCGAGGAAACGAAGGTCCAGATTCGCGGTTTTCGGCGGGATGCGAACGAAGATTTAAAGAAACTCCAAAAAGATGCAAAGCTTACCGAGGATGAACTGCGCAAGGCCGAGCAAGAGACCCAGAAGTTGATCGAGCAATACGGGCAGAAGGTCGACGAGCTCATCAAGAAAAAGGAACAGGAAATCATGGAGGTCTGAGTTTGACTTCCTGATTGACGCTTCTTCGCGTGCCGATTACGCCGACATTCTTCCCAACCGTCGTCACCGTAGATCTGACGGCGCTCGCACATAATCTTTCTCAATTTCGTCGGATTCTCTCCGCCGGTTGCGAGGTCATGGCGGTCGTCAAAGCCAACGCCTACGGCCATGGCGCAATCGAAACGTCTCGGACACTGATCCGACATGGTGTGACCCGCCTTGCCGTCTTCTCAACGGAAGAAGGGGTCGCACTTCGACAAGCCGGCATCACCGTACCGATCGTCGTACTTGGACCGATCTTCCAAGAACAATTCGGTGAGCTCTTCGTCCACCAACTCACTCCGGTGGTGAGCGATCCTTCCGTGCTCATGACGCTGGGACGTGCCGCGGCATCACGCGGGGGTTCCCACCCGATTCATCTTAAGATCGAGACCGGCATGGGGCGGCTGGGCCTGACGCAGAAAGAGTTGGTGGCACTCATCCGTTCATACAACTTTCCTCCCTCACTACGATTGGAAGGATTCATGACTCATTTGGCCGATGCCGATGGATCCGACCCAGACGCGACCGAAGAACAACTCAGTCGCTTCAACTCGGCCCTGCACGTCGTGCTCGAAGGCGGGTTCCAGGTTCCTCTCGTTCATGTGTCCAATAGCGGTGGAGCAGTTCGCTTCCCATCCACCCACTTTTCCCTTGTACGACCCGGCATCATGTTGTACGGCTACCACACTCTTCCCGGCACAGTGAAGACTCCGGACCTAAGACCGGTGCTCTCACTCAAGACTTGTATTGCTCAACTCCGAACCATTCAACCAGGAGAAACGGTCAGTTATAATCGAACCTTCGCCGCAAAATGTCTCACACGGATCGCCGTTCTTCCGATCGGTTATGCAGGTGGGTTGAGCCGACACCTCTCGAATCGAGGCTGGGTTCTCATTCGGGGACAGCGAGCTCCCGTCGCGGGGTTGGTGTGCATGGACATGGTGATGGTGGATGTCACCGCGATACCGAGCGTTGCCGTCGGTGACGAAGTCGTGCTGATTGGGCAACAGGAGAATGAGCAAATCACCGCCCGCGACATTGCCGAGTGGACCGGGACGATCTCCTATGAAGTGTTGTGTGCCATCAGTCCGCAGATTCCCAGGGTCTACCACTCCTCCTAATCCGTTCCCATTCAGCTGTTCGCCGGTGTTCTCAGAGACTGGAGCAAACCGATATATGCCTTCAACACTCTACTCACTAAAAACTGGCTCGGACAGAAAATCCACCTGCGTGCAGGGTGGTGTTGTAGAGTCCGTTCACCGCCGCACGAAGCCCGGTATTTCCTGAGATCGTTCGTGGCTCGTAGAGGAACGCCTGGTAGAACAAATCCACGCCGACCAGTTTGGCCTTGACCGGACCTATTCCCAAACTTCCGCATGGCATGAGCCCCAAGAACGACCCATTGCCCTGGCAAAGCAACCCGATACCGGTTGAAATGACGTGCAGATCCGCCGACGGAACGCCCGGATTGAAAGTGACGTCCGGCACCTGCGCTTGCTGGTTGGTATAGCCGGCTCGAAGAGCGATCTCCCAGCCCGGCAATCGATCGACTTTCAACCATCGATACTCCGTCCCGACCAGAATGGCATAGGTGCTTTTCCAATTTTGCGGCTGCGGAATGACCGTGCCATTAGCCAAATGGATATCCAGATTTCGGACCGATTTCCAACCCACGTAGTCTACGTTCAATTCGAGCTTCCACTCGCGTTCAGGATTTCGAACCGGCCACAGCGCAATTCCTCCGGTGATGACCTGGGGCAACACCAACGTCGTGGTTGCATCTTGAATCTTCACGCCGTTCACCAACAATGCTCCGTCTAAATGGAGCGTCGCTTGGCTTCTGTACACCACCGCGAGGTTCGCCACCGGTTGTCCCTCTCCATTCCGAAGTGCTGTATACAACGCTCCGACGTTGAATCCTGGAGCGGTGCCTTTGCCGTTAAATTCGAGTTTGCTTCCAGCAGGTGCCAATCCGCCTGGCGAAATCGACTGCAGTTCCGCGTGTCCTTCGCCGAAGAAACTCGCGAAGGTATAGATGTCTGCTCCCGCACCGATCGAGAGGTCCGGGTGGAGCTGATAGGCCAGCGTGGGCTTGATATCGAATAACGGCAAAGCGGTGAACGTCGTGACACCTCGAAATGGACTGTTATCCGGCCATCTCATCACCGAGCCGAACGGAGTCGTGACGCCGATCCCTACCGTCAACTTCTCTAGTACCGAAACACCGAGGCCTTGAAGATTCGCCGTGATATATCCATGACCGGGACCAGGCCATGCAAAAGCTCCATCGTGGTCTCCTGTGGCGGAAGTTCCGTTCGAACTTGTAAAATCAGTAGTCCCTCCAACGAAGGTTCCCCCGCCCATTATTTGTATTCCACGGAGCTGGGTCATGCCGGCTGGGTTATAATGAAGAGTGGAAGGATTGTCCGCCTGTGCGGCGAAGGCATTGCCCATCCCGGACGCAGCGGCTCCCTGACCATAGACCCGAGGTACTTGAGCTGAAACCGGAGACGCCGTGCAGGCAATGACGGCTAGGACAAGAAGAGCGAGCCCCTCGCGCATGTAACTCCGAAGACTATTCCAAGAGGGGCGCCCACCCACGAGCAATCTCCAATGGCTCAGCGCGCGCATCGTATCCTGGTCATGCACGTCGGAACCACCGGTCCATGGTTTGTTGAAGCTGACCTGCATCGAACGGCTTGAGCAGGTAGGCTTGGGCTCCCAACCCGATGGCTCTCACCGCGAGTTCTTGGGATCCCGACGCCGTAATCATAATGATAGGAAGACGCTGATTCGTCAGACGCACCCGCCGTAGCATTTCCAGCCCATCGACTTGACCGATTCCAATGTCGAGAATCATCCCATCGAAGTCCCTCGATTGGAGAATCGCCAACGCCTGACGACCGTCGAAGGCCGAGAATGTCTGGTAGCCTTCTGCCTTCAATCGATCATGAAGCAGTTGTTGAATGTCGACATCATCATCCACGATCAAGATGTGTTGGCCCATGAGTTGGAACTCAAGCAACGGTGGCGTCTGCACGGCATGGATCGGAACCGTGAAAGACAATTCTGCGCCGCCCTCCGGACGATTACGAGCCACCACTTCCCCGCCTTGCAACTCCACCAACGTTTTCACGATTGAGAGTCCGAGCCCCAATCCTTTGGGGGCTGTTCGCTGGCCTTGCTGGATGCGGAAGAACGGGTCAAAAATCTTGTCAAGGTATTCGGACGCGATACCGGGACCTGTATCCCGGACCAGAACAGTTGCCGTGCGGTGATTCGACAATTCACAGGCGACCGTCACGGTTCCGCCTGGGGGAGTGAACTTGATGGCATTTTGCACCAGATTGACGACCGTCTGAATCAGACGGTCGCGATCCGCCCAGACGGCGATGTCAGTGTCGGCGCAACGGAATTCCAGTGATTGTTGTTTGGCCTGAGCCAGCGGCTTCAGTTGTTCGATCACATCAGCGAGACAGGGTTCAAGCTTGACATCAATTGGATGCACCTCTAAGCGCCCCGTCTCAATACGGGTTCGATCGAGGAGATCCTCGATCATGCGGACCAGTCGATCTGAATTTTCCGATATACGCACAAGGTAGCGCTGCTGCTTTTCGTTCAACGGTCCGGTCAGTCCGTCCAACAGATTTTGAATGAACCCTTTGATGGACGTGAGCGGCGTTCTCAATTCATGGGACACATGGGAAAGAAATTGCGCACGCAATCGGTCGGCCCGCTCAAGGGCTTCGGTGCGCTCTTTGACTTTGACCTCCAATCCCTGATTCCACTCCTCGATCTGCTGGTAGGCTGAGGCGTTATCCAATGCGATCGAGACTTGACTCGCGACTGTTGTCATCAGTTCCAAATCGTCTTCGGTCACACTTTGATTGTGCGAGCGATCGACCGTCAACATTCCCCAGATACGATCTTTGGTCTTGATAGGCACCACGACTAAGGCTTTGGTCCCGCTTAATTCAGCTAAACGTTGATTCAAGGGGTGAAGGCTGTGCCGTATCGACTCTATATCTTTGACCAACAGTGAGCGTCCCTGAAGGACCACCGTTCCCTCAGGACTCTCGCGATCGGTGATCGGAATTCGACAGGACTGGGCGAACGTTTCAACGTCCGGAGGCGCGCCGATCAGACGGATATGTTGGACGGTATGCTCAGAGGGATCGAACATGGATACCATGGCACTGTTGTAGTTGAGCTCGTGCGTCAGGGCTTCCAACACCTGGTGCAAGAGAGCATCTCGTTCGAAGGTCGAGCCGAACGAGAGTCCCGCGCGATGAAGCGCCGTGAGTTGGGCTATTTTCCGACGCAACTCCACCCGCATCTGCTCTTGTTCCAAATAGGCTTCGCGTAATTCCTCGTGACGGGATTCGACGAAGGTAATCTGCTCTTGGATCAAGGCCTCGCGTCGCTCGCTCTCTCGAAGCAGCCGCCGATTAACCATGATGCCGACGGCAAGGATCGGGCACAGTCCGACTAACAATACCTCGCCGAAACTCACTGTCGGATTCAACACACTGACCCCCGCCATGAGGGCAAAGCCTAACGCCCCTCCCCATAAGAACCCTGTCAAGCTTTGTCGCACATGGGGCGAACGCTCGACACGGGTCACTGCTGAAGGGTGCGCGCCTTGTACACCCTCTGCGCAGGCGGCCGGCTCACGGCTCAGTCGAATCGGACGCGTCTGCTCAAGGGGTGAGGTCTCTCGCCAGAATCGCCTCCGATACCGGCTCTCTTCCCGCCATCGGATCGTCCACTGGCACCATTCATCATCATCTCCGATGCAGGAAGTTTCGATCACTTCCGCCTGAGAGAGGCCCTGGATGCGGTTAGCCATGGCGATCATGATGCCTTGTGCAGACTGACAGACAAGGCAGGCACACCGCCTGCGGTAGGGTCCGAACTGCCGAAGCGTCCGGTCGGTAAACCGCATCCCCACTGCAGCCGTGCTGCTCGTGACTTCCGCCACGCGGAACTCGACCGATCCGGACGTAAACTTATTCCCAAAATAGGGAAACATCGTGTAGATCTGTGACAGGGAAAAGGGGCGCGTCAGGGCCAGCATGATGGGAGACACCTTTTCCGCCCCCGCTTTGAAGGCAAAACATGAGTCGCCCGAGATTCGCTCGCAGAACTCATACAGATACGAAGTAAATTCATACGAATAGCTGTTCCAGGGATTCTTCAACAATTCCGGAGTCACATGGTAGACGGGGTCCTTGATGCGGTCATTCAAGAGGTGACATAACTCCTCGACTGCCGCTTTTCCGGCCGACGCTTCTCCTTCGGATGTCACCAACTTCTCTAAAAAGACCGTCACAGCCCTGATGCTGACGCCGCTGAGATCTCGGATTGTTTGCCCCTGTTCATCCAAACCGAACGGGCGACATACCATTGCGCCCTGCTCGAGAATGGTTCGATCCTTTGGTAAGAGTTCGATGGTCGGGAGGGGCTTGGCTTCGACGATGTCGAGCGTGCTACTTGTCATGGCGTCATCCCATCAGGCAATAGGACCATGGGACGGCACTGAGCGCGAGGCTGAGCGCAGTCCGCCACTACGACGGCCGAGAGACCGCACAGAGCCATGGGTTTACTCGCCCTGCACCGTCCCCCAGGAGGAATAGTACGTACGGCTCGCCGAGTATATCGACGAGCGTGTGAGCTTTGCAATACGAATGGTTTGCCCCCTTGCGTCAGTGGGGAGAAGCCGGTCAAAAGAGGGGACTATCGTATGGAACGGAACATCTGAGGGGCTGATGATCTCGGCTGGTGAGACATCAACCGGCAGAGCATCGGAGGATAGACCTCCTATTGTCTGACCGACCGCTTGAGTTTCTTTTCAACGCTGCCCACTTTACTCTGTAGACGGCCGGAATAGCCCTTGCGGTAATCGACTTTGATGGTGCAGGAAATACGGTTGCAATCCTTCTTCATCCGCTCATAGCATTGCTGCACCACTGAGAACACTTGCTCCCATTCACCTTCTAAAACCGTTCCCATCGGGTTCAATCGATACGCAACTCCGCTTTTATCGATAATATCGAGAGAACGGGCGACATATTTTCCGACACTCTCGCTCTTACCCAACGGTGACATGCTGAATTCCAGTAGAACCATGGTACTCCTATCATTTATTTCCTGTATGAGGTTGTGTATTCGTCACGGTCACAGCCCGTTTTTCCGTCCAGACTTTGGGATATCGTACCTTGCCGAGGAAACTAAACCCGTCCAGCGCGTCATGGAGCAATGCCCGCCGCTTCTCGGCATCCGGCTCATTCGCCTTGGCCTGTTCACGCAGATGCCTAAGCCACTCGACGAACTCGATGAATTCCGCATCGAGGATCCGTTCCAGGTCCTCTTTCATGAATCCGGAAAGAGCCGGTGCCACTCCACTTGTACTGATCGCCACTCGCACATGTCCGGCTGCCACGACCGCCGGCATGGTGACGCTGCCGGCCTCCGGGTAGTCTACCGACCAGAGCAGCACACGTTTTTCCCTGGCTTTGGCCGACAGCATCTGAGCAAAGTCACGATCGCCGCGAATGGTATTG
>JAICUC010000245.1 GCA_025936075.1 Nitrospira sp.
GAGATGTGGTTGCTTGGAATCTTTTGCGGATTTCTTCTTTCGTCCGTTTCCTATGTGATCTTAAACCGGTGTGCCAGAGAGTCTGTTCAGGTGGACTTATCTCATCTGCCACGTGTGCTGCCATTCGATTGGTGGACATTATTCATGTTTGTGGGGCCGCAGGCGGTAGCGTTCCTGTTTTTCTGGATCCAGACACAAAGTTATCGGTTTATTCTGAGCTGGGTTGCCGACATTACCACCGTCGGCTTGTTTGCGGCCGGGTATATGATCTGTTCAGTACCAATGCAGACCTTTGAAAATCTATTCAACGAGTTTTACAGTCCGACGTTGTTTCGAGCCCTCAAAGGGCAAGATAGGGAAGGAATTGCGCGTGCATGGAATGACTATGCGGCAGCTTATATTCCCGCCGTCATTCTGTTTGGCGCGTTCTTAATCGGGAACGCAGCATTTATGGTGAAACTTCTCTTAGGGGAACAGTTCCAAGCGATAACGTCGATTCTCGTATGGCCTGCATTGACGGAGACCTTTCGGGCCATCTCCTCGACGCTTCACCATCTCGGCTTGGCGAAGGTCGATATGACGGTCAATGTCTTGCCTGTCGTGCTTGGCGCGTTCGTCTCGCCCAGCCTTTTATACCTTCTCGCTTCCCACGAACCCCTGTTGGGGACGGCGTTGGCGCTTCTAGCGGCTGCGATGGTTGCATTTGCTGCTGTGATTCCCATCAGTCGTCGCGCTTTGCCAGTCGTGTGGCCCGTTAGGCGAATCATGTATGCTGCGGCATTAGCCGTTCCATTGTGCCTGTTGGGACATGCGATGGGTGCGGGGTTTGGACAATTATCTGAAAGCAAGGCCTTGCTCGCTCTGGTGATCTCCGGACTCGCCATGGTGTTTCTGCAGTATGTCATGGCGAAGGAATGGATTCGTCAGGTTCGCCCCGTCGTAGATAAAGCCTCCGAGGAAACCGGGACTTGTCCTCAATATGGGACGAGTTCTCAAGGGTAATGCTTTTGGATTTTCGAGATGTTTCGCAACCGGTGATTTCCGTCGTGACACCGTCGCTCAATCATGGGCGCTTTCTGAGGCAAACGATCGAAAGCGTGGCGGCGCAGACCTTCCGAAGCTTTGAGCACATTGTCGTCGACGGGGGTTCGACGGATGACACGGTGAAGATTCTGAAAGAATTTCCCCATCTGCGGTGGGTGTCTGAGCGGGATGAACATGTCATAGAGGCCTATCAAAAGGCTTTATCCATGGCGAGAGGTCGATACATCATCCAGTGCTGCGTCTCGGACGGTTTTCTCGATCCGAACTGGTTCAAAAAATGTGTTGAAGTCCTTGAAAAGGATGATGAGGTGTCGGTGGTATGGGGATTTGCCCAAGCTATGTCCGAGGAGGGTGATTTACTGAATGTCTTGTTTCAGGAGTTCTTTAACGATCCTCCGCCTCAGAAGCAAAACTTTCTGGCCTTTTGGCTTGTCAGCGGATTTCCATTACCCGAAGGAAACTATTGCGTGAGGAGCGAGGTGATTCGAGCGTGGTTCCCCGATACCCAGTCGAGTGGTTGGTTTCGAACCTGTCCGCATCTCGGGTTCATGTACAAGTTTTTTACGGAAGGGTATAGCCCATACTTTATCCCGGTGGTCGCAAACTTCGGCCGCACGCATCACGATCAACGCAGTCAGCGTTTGAGCGATGTGGAGAAGCCCGGACAAGTCGCCTATCTGAATGCTGTGAAAGAGTACGGTAAGAGCATCCTGAGAAGAAGTACGGTTCATCGGTTTCGTAACGGCGCGTCGCAGATAATCGGACAGATTCAACCACATGACCTCCCTTCGCTGAGAAAAAATATGTGGCGACATCGCTTGCTTCGCTCCCGTCTGCTCCGACGCGATCCGTATACGCTGGGATTGAAGCTCAAAGCACGAATACTTTGCTGATCGGAACCGCGGAACCGGTGAGCTCTTTCATGATTGCAGTTGCATGATCATGCCTGGCATGATGCAGAGACCGGTTTCGTGAGAGATATTCCACTACAAGTCGAGGAGAGATACTGGTTGTGATGGCCATGCCGCGCATGCCTTCCCGCAGGCTTGATGTGCTTTTCGTCAATGCGGATTCGTCGCTGCAGGCCTATCAGGGGTTGGCGAAGACGTATTCGGCGGTCGAGCCGCCCACATGGGCCTTGTTGCTCGCGCAGTCATGTCGAGCGAAGGACTTCGGCGTGGCGATTCTGGATTGTGATGCGGAGAAATTGCCGCTGTCCGAGGCGGTCAACCGTATCCACAGCGCGAATCCCCGGCTGGTTGTGTTCGTCGTGTACGGACAAAATCCCAATTCCGGAACGACCGGAATGATCGGCGCCGGCGCGCTCGCGAAAGAACTCAAGCAACATCATCCGACTCTTCCCATTTGTTTCGTGGGATCCCATACCAGCGCATTGCCCATGGAGGTCCTGCAGCTTTCATTTGTCGACTTTGTTCTCCTGAATGAGGGGGTGTATGCATTGCACAATCTGCTGCGGACCGATCTTCGTTCCAATTTGGGTCTTGTGAAGGGGATTGGATATAAAGCGGTCGATTCTTCGGGGAAGAGTCAGCCGACCTTGAACGAACCGCAAGGCGTCGTGCCGCAAGATCGAATGGACATCGATATGCCGGGTTATGCATGGGATCTCCTGCCATACCGATCACGCCCGCTGGATATGTACCGAGCCCATTTTTGGCATGCCGAGTTCGATCATGAGAAGCGCACGCCTTTCGCGGCGATCTACTCGTCTCTGGGGTGCACATTTGCCTGTGATTTCTGCATGATCAACATCGTGAATCGGATGGATAACGGAAGCGGGATCGACGCCTCTCAGTCACGGGGAATGCGGTTCTGGAGTGCGAAGGTGATCGCGGGCGAGCTTGAAAAGCTTGCGAAGATGGGGGTGGAGACCATCCGCATCAGCGACGAGATGTTCTTCTTGAATCGTAAATACTACGAGCCCCTCTTGGGAGACATCATCGAACGTGACCTGCGGCTGCGGATGTGGGCCTACGCCAGGGTCGATACGGTACGCCATGAGTATATTGATTTGTTCCGGCGAGCCGGCATCAATTGGCTGGCGCTCGGGATTGAAGCCGGCAACCAAACGGTGCGTCAAGAGGTCTCAAAGGGGTCGTTTCAGGAGGTCAACATTCGGGCCGTTTGCGACAAGGTGCGGGCCGCCGGGATGAACATCATCAGCAACTACATTTTTGGGTTTCCCGACGATACGCTGGAGACGATGGGGGAAACATTGGATTTAGCGCTTGAACTGAATACCGAAATGGCCAATATGTATCCCTGTCAAGCCTTGCCGGGAAGTCCGATGTATCACACGGCCAAACAGCAGGGATGGAAGCTGCCGGACAGCTATAGCGGATACGCCTTCCTGTCATACGATAGCCAACCTCTTCCAACCAAGCATGTGACGGCGGCGGAGGTGTTGAGGTTTCGGGATGAAGCATGGCAAAAGTACTTTTCGAATCCCGCCTACCTGAAATTGGTTGAAGCGAAGTTCGGGGAGAATGAACGGGTGAACGTCGAAGCCATGGCCGCAGTGCGGTTACGGCGGAAACTGCTCGGCGATTGACTCGATTCCTATGCCGATGAGTGTGGAGGACACGCGGGATCTTCCGACATGATTATCACACGAACACCGTTCCGTATTTCATTTTTCGGCGGCGGCACCGACTATCCGGTCTGGTATCAGGAGCATGGCGGGGTCGTGCTGGCGACTTCGATCGATAAATACTGTCATATCAGCTGCCGGTATCTTCCGCCTTTCTTCGAGCACAGACACCGCATCGTCTATTCGATCATCGAAAATGTGCGTCGCGTCGAGGAGATCAAACACCCTGCCGTCCGCGCCATTCTTGCATGGGCCGGCTGCGATGATCAGGGACTCGAAATTCATCATGACGGCGACTTGCCCGCGCGATCGGGTCTGGGATCCAGTTCGTCCTTCACGGTCGGATTGATCCATGCCATTGCCGCTTTGCGGGGGAAATATATTTCAAGAGACGAATTGGCCGCTCAAGCCATCAATATGGAGCAGCAGATCATCAAGGAAAATGTCGGCTCGCAAGATCAGATCTCGGCCGCATTCGGTGGATTCAACCGAATCGACTTCAATCGGAACGATACCTTCCAAGTGTCGCCCATCATCCTGACCAAAGATCGGTTGCATGAGTTTCAGTCGCATTTGATGCTGTGTTTCACGGGATTTTCCAGAATAGCATCCGAGGTCGCCAAGTCCAAGATTGCGAACTTTAAGAGCCGGGAAACCGAATTGAAACGCATGAAAGAGATGGTCGACGAAGCTATTCACATCCTACAGAACCCGAAGACGCCGATCGAGGAAGTGGGCCGATTGCTTCACCAAAGCTGGCTCTGTAAGCGCAGCCTTTCGGGGCAGGTTTCGACGCCCGAGATCGACCATCTGTACGAGGAAGCCATGAGGGTGGGCGCTCTGGGAGGGAAGATTCTAGGGGCCGGCGGCGGGGGATTTATGCTGTTGTTCGTGAAGCCAGGACTGCAGTCGAAAGTGCATGAACGGCTGAAACATCTCA
Organism: Nitrospira sp.; assembly: GCA_025936075.1. GTDB lineage: Bacteria > Nitrospirota > Nitrospiria > Nitrospirales > Nitrospiraceae > Nitrospira_D. Next base: position 4,596 of record JAICUC010000245.1, read on the forward strand.
TACATGTGCCGTTCAGGTTTGAAAACACAGGCAGTCGAGTCGTGTTGTATCAGCCGCATGGACTTTCCTGAACGTGATGCTGAAGTATGATGCGTCCATATATGTTGCAGGCCATGCCGGTCTGATCGGCTCGGCGGTCGTTCGTCGATTGGAGCGTGATGGATATCGACCTCCGATCACCAGACGGCGCAGCGAATTAGATTTGCAGAATGCCGGACAGGTGTCCGAGTTCTTCGAGAAGATCCGTCCGGAGTATGTGGTCCTGGCTGCCGGACGAGTCGGCGGAATAATGGAAAATCAAACATTCCCGGCTGACTTTATGGATGAAAATATGGCCATTCAGCTCAATGTGCTGAAAACGGCACGTAAGGCCGGCGTGCGGAGACTGATTCTATTCGGCTCTTCCTGCATGTACCCCAGAGAATGTTCTCAGCCGATGGCCGAGGATATGCTCTTGTCGGGCAAACCTGAACCGACGAGCCTGCCGTATGCGATTTCCAAGCTCGCAGGGACGTATCTGAGTATGGCCTATAACAAACAAGACCGCGAGACCCGCTTCGTTCCAGTGATTCCGAATAGTGCCTATGGGCCGTACGACAATTTTGATCCGAAATCAGCTCATGTCTTGTCCGCGATTATGGCACGTTTCCATCGGGCCAAGGTGAACGGCGACGAATCGGTCGTTTTGTGGGGAAGCGGCTTGCCGAGACGGGAGTTCATCCACGCGGACGATATTGCTGCCGCCTGTGTGCATCTTTTAAGGCAAGATGATCTTGCGGTCGAGCTTCCCATCAACATTGGAGCGGGGCAGGATGTGTCGATTAAAGAACTGGCTGAATTGATCGCCGAAGTGGTGGGGTACAAGGGGCGGGTGGAATGGGATCGGACAAAACCCGATGGCGCGCCACGAAAACTTCTGGATAGTGCCAGGATTCAGTCGCTCGGCTGGAAACCGCAGGTCGGGCTTGCCGAGGGCTTGTCGGAAACCTACCGGTGGTATGTGGGACA
>JAICUC010000409.1 GCA_025936075.1 Nitrospira sp.
TGCACAGACGGCAAAGACGAACATTGCTCGTTCTCTGAATCCGATTAATTTGATGTGCTTCAAGAAAAATGCCTATGAGGGCATCGATTTATTGGATGATCAGATGCCTTTCGATCGCGTCGTGCTGGACCTACCTGAACCCTGGCAGGTCGTACCGCATGCCATTCACGCCCTTCGTTCTGGCGGGATCTATTTGAGTTTTGTTCCCACCGTACCGCAAGTCATGCGAACGGTTGAAGCCCTTGAACGAACCGCCGAGTTTGGAATGATTGAAACGTTTGAGACGTTGCTGAGAACGTGGTCTGTGCGGGGCAGGAGCGTGCGGCCTGATCATCGCATGGTGGCTCATTCTGGGTTCATCACGGTGGCTCGTAAGGTCGAACCGGGGCTCCTTGGCCCCATGCCTGACATAGGAACTCCAGCCGAAGAAGACGCACAGAATGAAACAGAAGAGGGACTGAACGTATGAATAGATTAGAAGGCAAGGTCACTGTGGTGACGGGAGGCAATGCCGGGATCGGCGAAGCGATTGCGAAACGTTTTGTCGAGGAGGGAGCATCGGTCGTCATCACGGGACGTCGACAACAGGAATTGGATCGTGTGGCCAGTGTCATCCGACTCAATAAAGGAAAGGTACTCGGAATTGCCGGTTCAGTGACGGATGAAACCCATGTGCAGGATGTTGTCCGTCGAACCCTCGATAGTTTTGGGCGGATCGACGCTCTGGTCAACAATGCGGGAATTGGTGAATTTGGAAAGCGGCTCCACGAAACCGATGATGCTATCTGGGAGCATGTGTTTGACATCAACGTGACCGGAGTATTCCGCATAACACGAGCCGTCATCCCCCACATGCTGAAGCAAAAACGAGGCTCGATCATCAATATCTCGTCAATCGCCAGTTTAGTAGGTCTCTCCGGCTCAGCCGCATATACGGCATCCAAAGGTGCGCTCGACGCCTTGACACGTGCGTTGGCGGTCGAATATGCGAAGGACGGGATCCGCTGCAATGTGGTGAATCCTGGCCTGATTGATACGCCTATGGCAGCTCCCTTGATAGCTAATCCTGACATGCTTCAGCCCATTCTTGCCCAATATGCGATCCCTCGGCCAGGGGCGCCGGAAGAAGTGGCAAATATGGTTTTGTATCTGGCCTCGGATGAATCGGCCTGGGTTACTGGAGCGACCTTCCCGATCGACGGAGGCATGACCGTTTACAAGGGATAATGGTTGCTTCGACGAGCAGTAACAATCTCCGTTCTCGGTGAAGAATGGACATTAATGCACGAACACAGTTTTGCGGAGTGATCGGCAATCCGGTTGGCCATTCATTGTCGCCTGCCATTCACAATGCTGCATTCCACAAATTGGGACTCAACTTCGTCTATCTCGCCTGGAAAGTAGAGATAATCGGCGATGCCATCAAAGGGCTTCGCGCACTCGGAAACTTTCGTGGAGCGAGCGTGACGATTCCTTACAAGGTAGCTGCCGTGCCATTTCTTGATCATGTGGAGATGACGGCTCAACGGATCGGCGCGATCAACACGATCGTTGCTGAAAATGGCGAGCTCACTGGGTACAACACGGACGCCACAGGTGCTCTAAGAGCGTTGAGGGAGGGGGGAGCTGAGCTCAAGGGCCGACGCATTGTCGTTCTCGGCTCTGGAGGCGCCGCGAGAGCGATTGCCTTCGCACTGGCGGTTGAATCTGGTGTGGAACAATTAACGTTGTTGGGAATTGACGACTTCGAACGGGCTGGTTTAGCTCAGGATATCCGTTCTCACTCGGCGTTGAAGGTTGAGGAGCTTCATCTTGATGAGCCCACTCTTCGTCGAGTTCTTCCCGACGCGCAGGTATTAATTCATTGCACCTCGGTCGGTATGGCTCCGAAAGCTGATGCCACCTGTGTCCCTGCCTCCCTCCTACACGCAGATCTCGCTGTCATGGATATCGTCTACAATCCACTCGAAACCAGATTGCTGAAAGATGCAAAGCGTGCAGGATGTAGGACGATTCCAGGGTTGGAGATGTTTCTCAACCAGGCCGTCACTCAATTTGAGCTCTGGACGAATCAGCCTGCCCCAGGTGATGTGATGCGTAGTGTCTTGGAATCTCACTCCCGATGAATGTGGTACTTATCGGCTATCGTGGGACGGGAAAGAGCACTGTCAGCAAGATAGTGGCGGCTCGACTTGGACGTGTCCTTGTGTCAACCGACGCAGAGATCGTGAAATTGGTCGGTCAAAGCATTCCAGAGATCATTGAAACAAATGGGTGGGAATACTTCCGTGATCTCGAAACGAAAGTCTGCCAAGAACTGGCTGGTCGGACAGGGTTGGTCATCGATACGGGCGGTGGAGCAATCCTTCGATCACGAAATGTCGAAGTATTAAAAGAAACAGGAAGGCTGTTCTGGCTGATTGCCTCAGTGAACACTATTACTGAGCGTATCGGTCAGGACTCACAACGTCCCTCTCTTACGGGAGTCAAGTCTTTCCTGGATGAGATTCAAGATATCCTTCTCGAACGCACACCGAAGTATCAAGCGGCGGCCGATTATGTCATTGAGACGGATGGAAAGCCTGTCACGCAAGTTGCCGATGAAATTCTAGCCCACCTATAGGTGTCTTCGAATGTCTTGCTAAACCTTGACAAGCCTCTCCCTAACATGATTCATGTATTCCCGTTGCGCCCGTAGCTCAGTTGGATAGAGCGCCGGGCTTCGAACCCGTAGGTCGCAGGTTCAATTCCTGCCGGGCGCACCATAGATTCAA